>JBFYXI010000104.1:0-16676 GCA_041310635.1 Desulfuromonadaceae bacterium
ATCACCCGGTCGATGGTCGCGGCCTTATGGTCGTCGGTGAAGACCATCACCGGCATGACGCTGCAATCGTCGTTGAGCAGGCCGCTGCTGGTGGGGATGTACTGGACCGCTTCGACCAGCGTCTGCCGGTCGCGGGGCAGTATCTGCCACTTCAGGTTACCTTCGTTCCAGCCGGCATTGAGCTGCTTGGCAACCTGCGGCAGGGTCACCACCGACTGCACGCCGGGGGTGTTGTGCAGCCGCCAGGCAAACCGGTCGATGCTGTCCATGATGGCGAAATCGGTGCAGCCGTCCGCGGCGGTTTCGGTAATCACCGTCAGCAAATCGACGCCGATGGAAAAATGCCGGGTCACCGTCTCGACGTCCTGGTTGTAGCGGGCCTCGGCACGCAGCTCCGGGACCCCCTGATGCAGGTCGCCGATCTGGATGGAGCGGGCGCGCCAGGCCCCGAAACCGGCCAGCAGCAAGGCGCAGAGCAAAACGCCCAGGGCCGGCCAGGGCTTGGCCAGCCGCGCGAAGCGCAGCCAGAAGCGGTCCATCGTCTCTATGCGTTTTCCCAGGCGCTGGCGGTAGTCGTCGGGCACCGGCACGTAGGAGAGCAGGATCGGCAGCAGGATCAGGTTGGTCAGGATGATTGCCGCGACGCCGAGGCTGGCCGCGATCGCCAGCTCCTGGATGACCCGGATCTTGATCTGCATGATGGTGACGAAGCCAATGCAGTCGGTCAACAGGGCGATGCCGCCCGGCACCAGCAGGCGCCGGAAGCTGATCCGCGCGGCATCGCCGGCATTGGCGCCGGCAAAGATCTCGGCGCGGGCGGCGGTGACCATCTGCACGCCGTGGCTGACGGCGATGGCGAAGACCAGGAACGGCACCAGAACCCCCATCGGGTCGATGCCGTAGCCGCACAGGGTCAACAGCCCGAGCTGCCAGACCACCGCGGTCAGCGAGCAGGCCAGCAGCAGGGCGCTGATGCGATGGGCGCGGGTGTACAGATAAACCAGGGCCCCGGTCACCACGAAGGCGATGACGAAAAAGAGCACCACCCGCTGCGCCCCGGCGGCGATGTCGCCGACCATCTGGGCGAAGCCGAGGATGTGCACGCTGGTCTCGGCGTTGGTGAACGGCTGGCGGATGGTCTCGTCGAGCTGGCGGGCGACCTGGAGATAGTCGAGCTTTTTGCCGGAGGAGGTGTCGACTTCCAGAAGTTCGGCACTGATCAGGGCGCCGCGGAAATCGTTGGCGACCAGCCGGCCGACGATCCCTGCCTTGAGGATGTTCTGGCGGACCTCGGCCAGTCCTTCCGGGGTCGGCTGGAAATCGGCCGGCACCACGTCGCCGCCGGCAATGCCGTCCTCGACCACCTCGGTGTAGCGGACATTGGGGGTAAACAGCGAGCGGACCCGGCTGCGGTCCACGCCGGGAAGAAAGAATACCGCATCGGTGGCTTGGCGCAGCGTCTCGAAGTATTCCGGGGTGAAGATGTCGCCATCGCGGGCCATGACCGCCACCAGCACGCGATTGGCTCCGCCGAACGCCTCGCGGTGCTCGACGAAGGTCTGCATGTACGGATGCTGCAACGGCAGCAGCTTGTCGAAGCCGGCGTCGATGCGCAGCCTGGCCAGGCTGGCGGCAAACCCCAGGGTGGCCACCAGGAAGATCACCAGGATCGCCGCGCGGTGGCGGAACAGGGTCGTCGCCAGCCGGTCGCGCCAATCGTTGCGCATCATCGGGGCGCTCCTGCCGGCGGCAGCTCCAGGCGACGCACGCCCTGGGCGCCAAGCAGCACCAGCGCCCCGTCGGGTGCTTCCAGCACCCGGGCGAATCCGGCCCGGTCGGGTTGAGGGTGGAGGTCAAGGCGGGCGGCATCGTCGGTGCCGATCAGCACGGTTCCGGCCAAACCGACGGCAACGGTGCGCCCGTCGCGCAGGCGGATGGCGTCGGTCAGAGTGGCGTCGGTGCCGGTCTCGACGGCCTGCCAGCTGTGGCCGGCGTCGGTCGAATGGAACAGGTGACCGCGCAGGCCGAAGGCCAGCAGGCGCCGGTCATCAAGGGGCAGGGTGCCGAACAGCGAGCCCACATAGGGAAAGGGGAGCGCTTGCCAGTGCCGGCCGCTGTCGGCGGAGCGGTAGAGATGGCCGCTTTCGCCGGCCAGGAAAAGCAGTCCGGCCGGGGTTTCCCGCAGCTGATTGAGGTGCAGGTCGAACCCGGGGGTGTCGGCGCCGTCAAGGAAAGCCTCTCCCTGCGGGGCCGGTGCCGCGGCAACGGCCAGCGGCTGTGTCTGCCAGCTGGCCCCGCCGTCGGTCGTCACCAGGCAAAGACCGTAGGCACCCACGGCCAGGCCGTAGTCGGCATCGCGAAACCACAGGTCGAGGACCGGCGCGTCGAGATCGGGGTCGGCATGCACGACCTGCCAGGTCGCCCCGCCATCGCCGGTGCGCAGAATGGTGGCATCGTGGCCGGCCGCCCAGCCCCGCCGGTCGTCGATGAAAAACACGCTGGTCAGGGTGGTCCTGGTTGGTGACGGGCTCTGCCGCCAGGAGCGGCCGGCATCGGTCGAGATCAGGACGTGACCGCGCTCGCCGACGGCAACCAGGCGGTCACCGATCACCTGGCCATCGAGAAGCAACGCCCGGTAGGCGAGTGGGGCAAGCTCGGCTTCGACGGCTGACAGAGGCTGCGTTGCTAGCAGCAGGGCCGCAACCAGGAGCAGAAGTGGTCGGCAGAATACGAGCGGCATGGGTTGGCGTGAAGGGAAACGGCGGCCGGAAAGCCCGGCCGCCGTCGGCTCGTGCGGCTAACGCCGCCCCTCGCGACGCAGGGCGTCCGGGGTGAATTCGGTGGCGGCGAATTTGACGTCAAAGTTGAAGGGCGCGGTCTCGTTGGTCAGGTTGATGGCGATGTAGCGCCCGGACTGCAGGTCGTAGTGGGTCTCCACCGTGCTCCAAAAGGTCGGCACCTCGTAGTAATTGATGCAGTGCGCCTCGGAAACACGCCACAGCTGGCCGCGGCTGTCGTACTGGTCCATGGCCAGAATCTGCCAGGAATCTTCGTCGACGTAGAAGGTGCGCTTCTTGTAGATGTGGCTGGTCCCCTCCCTGAGGGTCCCCTCCACCACCCAGACCCGGTGCAGTTCGTAGCGCAGGTGCTCGGGATTGAGGTGCAGCGGTTTGAGAATGTCCTGATACTTCAGGGCGCCGCTGTGCAACTGGTAGCTGTTGTACGGCACCAGCAGCTCCTTTTTGCCAACCAGCGTCCAGTTGTAGCGCTCGGGGCTGCCGTTGTACATGTCGACGGTGTCGCTGGTGGTCAGGCCGTCGCCCCCTTCCTTGGGATTGTCGAAGGCGACGTTGGGAGCCCGCCGCACCCGGCGCTGGCCGGGGTTATACAGCCAGGCGCTGCGGTTCTCCATGTTCTGGTCGAGGGTCTCGTGGACCAGCAGGATGCGGCCGGCCAATCGGGCCGGGGCGAAGATCTCCTGCTTGAACATGGCAATGATGTTGTTCAGATCCTTTTCGGCCACCCCCTCGCGGTTGTAGCGAAAATCACCTTTTTCGTTGAACTCGACCATGGTGTAGGCGCCGCCGCGGGTCAGCGGGGCCACGCCGAAATTGCGCTCGAAGGCATTGCCGCGCCAGCGCAGGATGTGATTCCAGACCACCTCGGTGCCGCTCTGCGGGATCGGGAAGGGGATGCCGGCGGTGACGCCGAGCACGCCGTTCCCGCCGGGGGCGAGCTGGGCCTTGGCGGCGGCGCTGCGGGTGGCGTCGTAGATGCGCTGGGGGGCCGCGGCGCTGCGCCGGGTCGGGTAGACGTTGATCTTGTAGGACGGATAGGCCTTGAGCATCGCCTTCTGGCCATCGGTCAGCCTGGCCGCGTACTGCTCGATGTTTGCCGCGGTAACGGTGAACAGGAGCTTGTCCCCGGCATAGGGGTCGGGATGGTGCTTGCCTTTCTGGTGGCTGGCGGGGGGTTTGCTGATGCCGCCGTCCCAGGCCGGGATGGTGCCTTCCTGGTTGCCGGCCCTCTCGGCGCCGAGGGGGGTCAGATCTTTGCCGAGCCGGGCGATCTCGTCGGCCGTCAGGGCGGCCAGGGCGGGCATGGCGAAGGTCAGGATCAGGGCGATTGCCACGATGATGCGCCAGGGATTTCGTGCCATGGTCGTTCGCTCCATATTCTCAGAAGGAGTACTTGACGTTGAAGGAGACGAAGTCGCGGTCGTTGATCAGGTTGTAGCGGCCGGCACCGAAGAAGTCGGTGTAGCTCAGGTCCGCCGACCAGCTGTTCAGGTAGTTGGCCTCCAGGCCGACGGTGACCGCTTTGCGGTGCTCGAGGAAGTTGCCCCCCGGGTTCGGCGAGTTGCCGTCGACGTCGTGGGCCCAGGCCACGCGCGGCGACAGGGTGACGGCGCCGATGGCGTTGTTGTAGTCGAGCTTGCCGACAACGCGGTAGCCCCAGGAGGTGGCGTCGGCAAAGGCGCTGGAGGGCTCGGCGGGTTTGCCTGGGTGAGCAATGGCACTAAGAGGCGGACCTTGGCTGGGTAATGGGATTACCGTTGGAGGGTCCGTCGGAAGGGTTAGTACTACATCAACGGGAGTGTCGTTTCCACTCACGTATGTAGCAGGACTTTCTAACCGCAACTCACTTTTGCTCGGCATATTATGTACATATGTTAGCCCAACTTCTCCGACGAGAATAAATTGATCTGCTCCGAAGGTTGGGCCAAATGTCTTAGTGGCAGTCATTTGAACTTGACTGATATCAAGTTTTTCATAACCGTGAATGATCGAATTGAATTGTTGCGGACCCAGCTGGTTGTTAGAAAAAGTATTTGATCCAAGCGTAATGCCTGGAGCAAGAGGCCTCCCCGCAATATATGGGTCAAGAGGAGATAAAGCAGCCATAAGGAGTTCAACATCGTCGACCTGAACAGGAACATCCTGCCGATAAGAATACTCTCCCTGAAGAGCTATCCCATATTTATCTAGCTGCGTGTTAAAGCTTACTCCATACAATTTTATATCTTCAGGGTATTCAACAAAATATTTTGCGGTAGCCGCGTAATCGCCGCCCAACAACCCGCTTAAAACCCCTGTTTTTGCACTAATTATAGGCAAGCGACTGTGATAATTTATAAAATAAAATCCGAATTCTGTATTATTAAGAGATGGGGACAAAATACGCAGAGCTAAACCATATTGACCGTCATCATCGGCATATTTGTCAGCACCACGTGGTACAGCCGAGCCAATACCAGGATTTGCTAGAATGGATGCCAAAGTACCAGGATCAATACTGTCAGATATATCTCCCCATCCCAGCATTACCTTATATGCCCCTTCGCCAACTAGATCTGTGGTGCTCCAGTACGAGCCAACCGGATCGATCTCGGTCTTCTCCCAGTCGTACTGGTAGAAGGCCTCGAAGCTGACGTACTCGTTGGCCGAGAGGGCGGCCGAGACCATCCCCACCGGCTTGAGCGCCTCCTTGAGCTCCGAGCCGGGGATACGCAGCTTGTTGACGTCGACCGGGTTGATGGTGTTGATGCTGTTCTGGATGAAGGTGCTCTCCCCCCAGCTCAGCACCTGGTCGCCAACCTTGAGAGTGCCGGGCATGCCGGCGATCTCGAAATCCCACCAGAGGAAGGCATCCAGGATTTCGGCGTTCTTGCCGACCAAGTCGAGGGCGTCGTCGCTCAACTCGGTGCGCTCGAGGTCGCCGTGAACGTTGTGGAAGTCGTAGAAGGCCGTGCCGCGCAGGAACAGGCCGAAATTGCGGTACTTCAGTTCCAGGTCGCTGGTGATCTTGAAGACCTTGCTGAAGTAGTCGTTGTCGTCGTAGTTGAGGTTGCCGTCGTCGCCGTTCACGGAGTAGGCGTTGCCACCGTTTTCCCGACCGATGATGTCCTTGTCGCGCTCGGCCACCCGCCAGTTGAGGCCGTAGGAGACGGTGGTGTCGAGACTCCCCTGGATCTCCTCTCCCAGGGTGAACTGGAAGGCGGCGGCGGGGGCTGCCACGAAGAGCAGCAGGGCCAAGATCAGGCCGCCCCGGCAGCAGCAGCCCCGTACGGAAGAATGACTCATGGGCGTGACCTCCTGTTCCGAAGAAAAGCGCCGCGGTAAGCGGCAACCGGGTTACGGCTGATGGGCTTTGGCCCAGTCGGCCAGGAATTTCTCGATGCCGAGATCGGTCAGCGGGTGCTTGATCAGCTGCAGCATCACCGCATAGGGGATCGTGCAGATGTCCGCCCCCGTCAGCCCGGCCTCGAGGACGTGCAGCGGGCTGCGTACCGAGGCGACGATGATCTCGGTGGCGTACCCGTAGTTGTCGAAAATCGTCTTGATCTGCCCGACGCTGTCCATGCCGACGTGACCGATGTCATCCAGCCTTCCGACGAAGGGGGAGACGTAGGTGGCCCCGGCCTTGGCGGCAAGCAGCGCCTGCAGGGGCGAGAAGACCAGGGTCACGTTGGTGCGGATCCCCTCCGCGGCAAGGATGCGTGTGGCCTTCAGGCCATCCGCGGTGAGGGGCAGCTTGATGACGATGCGTTGCGGGTCGATGGCATGCAGGATGCGGGCCTCGACGACCATCCCTGCGGCTTCGGTGGCGACCACTTCGGCAGAGATCGGCCCGTCAACGAGCAGGGCGATCTCGCGCAGGACCGTATGGAAGTCGCGACCGGTTCTGGCCACCAGCGAAGGGTTGGTGGTGACTCCGTCGACCAGGCCAAGTTCGCTGGCGGCCCGGATCTCGTTGATGTCAGCGGTGTCGATAAAGAATTTCATCGGATTTTCTCCTGAACGATGGTCGTTGGTATCGATCGTAGGGGCGCGGTCACCGCGCCCATGGGCGGGGAAACTTCAAATATTCATCCCGGCAGCGGGGCGAGCAGAACCAGCAGCGCTCGCCGCGCACCGTGGCTTCCACGGCATCGCCTCTCGGCACGAAAGTTCCGCACTGCGGGTCGCGCTCCATCGCTTCGCCGCCGCGGCTTTTCTCGGGCGGAGGGGTGGGCGGGGGAGCGCGGAAGGCGCGCCAGGCCGCCTGCACGATGGTGTAGATCAGAAAGCCGAAGATGGCCCACAGAATCAGGCGAACGAGCATGCTGTCACCAGTTGGCGCGCAGCGGCGCGAGTCCGGCGGGGAGCGGCAGCTTATCGGTCAGCTCACGGATGGTTTTCCCCAGGAGCGGATGCCGCAGGTCGGGGGCGATCTCGCTCAGCGGCGCCAGCACGAAGGCCCGTTCCTGCAGGCGCGGGTGGGGAATCTGCAAGCCGCTTTCATCGATGACCGTGCTGCCGTAGAGGAGCAGGTCGATGTCGAGGGTGCGCGGCGCCCACTCCATCGGCCGGGTGCGGCCGAACTCGTCCTCCACGGCCAGACAGGCGGCGAGCAGGTCGCGCGGAGCCAGGGCCGTATCGATCTCCAGGACGGCATTGAGGAACGGCGGATTGTCGGCGGGGCCGCCGACCGCTTCGGTTTCGTAAACTCCCGAAGCGCGGCGCAGGAGGATGTCGAAGCGGTTCACCAGGCTGTCGCGGCCGCCGCGGAGAAAAGCGAGCCGGTTGCCGAGGTTGCTCCCCAGCCCGAGATAGGCGGTGATCATTTTGATGCTATCTCCCTCACGATGGGGTAGAATTTAACCACAGTGCCGCCGGACCGTCAACTGCAAGCCCATACGTTAAATCACTCAGACGACGGATTTCCCGCGGATGGCACCTTCGGGCGAAAGGACGATCATGGCAGAAGATCCCCGCGACCCGGTCCTGCGGGTCATCGACACCCTGGCAGACCGCTATCTGCGCGGCAAGATCCAGGCAGTCAAACTGGCGGTCACCAGCCTGTTGGCCGGCGGGCACCTGCTGCTCGAAGACATCCCCGGGCTGGGCAAGACGACCCTGGCCCTGGCGCTGGCCCGGGCACTCGGGTTGTCCTTCGGCCGCATCCAGTGCACCAGTGACCTGCTCCCCTCGGATATCACCGGGCTGTCGATCTTCGACCGTAACCAGAATCAGTTCCGCTTTCTGCCGGGTCCGATCTTCAGCAACCTGGTGTTGGCCGACGAGATCAACCGGGCCATGCCCAAGACCCAGAGCGCCTTGCTGGAAGCGATGGAGGAGCGCCGGGTGACTGTCGAAGGGACGACCTATCCGCTCCCCGAGCCGTTCATGGTCATCGCCACCCAGAATCCGGTGGAGCAGGTCGGCACCTTTCCCCTTCCGGAATCGCAGCTCGACCGTTTCCTGGTCACCACCGGCATCGGTTACCCGCCGGAGGCGATGGAAAAAGCCATCATCCTCACCGGGAGCATCCGCGACGACATTCTCGAGATCAAGCCGCTGGTGTCCAGCGAGGAATTGCTGACTGCGAAGCAGGCCGTGCGCACTGGTGTGCACCTGTCGCCGAAAATCGTCGAGTACATTTATCGCTTGGCATCGGCAACCCGCAGCCACCGTCTGCTGATTGCCGGGGTTTCGACCCGCGGCGCCATCGGCCTGGCCGACGCGGCCCGGGCCAGTGCGTTTATCGCCGGCCGCGACCACGTGCTCCCCGAGGACGTCAAGGGGCTGTTCGTGCCGGTCTGCGCCCACCGCCTGATTTTGCGCCCGGAACACGAGGCGCTCGATCGCAAGGAGCTCCTGCAATCGCTGCTCGACACCACCCAGGTACCTTTGGCCTGACGCTGACCCGGGCCGGGGGGCTGTATATCGGCATGACCCTCCTGCTCGGCTTCGCCGCGGTCAATACCGGAAACAACCTGCTCTACCTGCTGGTCTCGGCCCTGCTCGGCTTTATGGCGGTCTCCGGCCTGCTGGGTCGTTGGAATCTGGCCGGATTGACGCTGCGCTGCGTGCCGCCCGAAGAGCTCTATGACGGGGTGCCGACGCTGCTTGGTATCGAGCTGGTCAACCGGCGGCGGCGCCTGCCGGTCTGCCTGCTTGAGGTTTTGCTGGATGGCGAAAGCGTACTCTTCCCGTTGGTCGAGCCAGGGGCTCGACAGCGTAAATCCCTGCCTGCCACTCTGCACGGCCGGGGCTGGCAAACCCTCCCGCTCGCCCAGGTCCGGTCGCGGTTTCCCATCAACTTTTTCATCCGCCGCCTGACTCTGGCGATTGCCGATCCGGTGCTGGTCTTCCCGGCGCCGCGGCCCTGTGCCGAGGGCGCCCAGCCCGATCCCGCCGGGGGGCATGGGGCGACGCCGAACTGGCAGCGCGGGGTGGAGGGGGAGGTCAGTCGCATTGGCGAATATCGCGGCGGGGAGCCCCTCAAGCTGATTCACTGGAAGCTCAGTGCCCGTCATGACCAGCTCAAGGTCAAGGAGCTCAGCGCCCCCTCGCACGCGCCGGTGATCCTTGATCTTGCCGCGCTTCCCGGCATCGTGCTCGAGGAACGGTTGCGTTGCGCCAGCTGGCTGATCGGCCGGTTCCTGCGTGCCGGTCGCCCGGTCGGTCTGCGTACCGGAACCTCGGAAATAGCGCCGGCCTGCGGGCGCGCCCAAAAACTCCGGCTTCTCAAGGTGCTGGCTCTGTATGGTCGCGATCAAGACCCTGCTTGACGCCCTGGTGGCCGTCGTGGCGGTGCTTTGTCTCGCCCCGGTCGCCCCGTTCCTCGATCTGCCGGTACTGCTGCTGGGCGTCGGCTCGGTCGTCGGCGGGTTCTGGTGCGATCGGCACGGCCGCCAGCTCCTTGCCCCGCTGCCGGCCACGCTGCTGGCCGCAGCGGGAGTGGGCTACTACGCCCTGCAGTTCGGTCGGGCCGAGGAGGTCGTGCTGCCGGTGGTCAACGCCCTGGTCGCGCTGCTCGCCATCCGCCTACTGACGACCAAGCAGGCCCGCGACTATTTGCAGATCTTCGTGCTTGCCCTGTTCATCCTGGCCGGGTCGTCACTGTTGTCGCTGGATATCGGCTTCATCCTCTATCTCGTTCTGCTGATTTTTGCCGTAACCGTCAGCCTGATGCTGCTGACGGTCTTCGTCACGGATCCACGCCTGGCGCTACCGCGCCACGATCTCTGGCGGCTGGTACGGGTCGCGCTGGTGATGCCGGCGGCCTCACTGGTGCTGATGCTCGGATTTTTCGTAATCCTGCCGCGCACGGCACATCCCTTGTGGAATTTTCTCAACCCGGCCAGCCGGGCGGTGGCGGGTCTGGCCGAGAGCGTCCGACCGGGAGCCTTTGCCCAGCTCGCGACGGTCAAATCTCTGGCCTTCCGGGCCGAGGGCCCGGAGCTTGCCCCTGAGGAACTCTACTGGCGAACCCTGGTCCTTAACCAGCCACAGGGGAGCCATTGGGTGCGGGAAAACCCTCCGGCGGAAGGCGCGGTGCGGGTGGTCGGCGGCCGCCCGATGAAGTTTACCCTCTATCCGGAACCGCGCGCGGACAGCTACCTGATCACTCTCGACCGACCGCTGCTGGTTAGCGGCGTCCGCACTCGGCAAGGCCCGGATCAGGTGTTCCAGGCGGCAAACGTCAACGACAGGCGTTATCGCTTCACCGTGCAGGCCGCCCCCGGGGCCGACCTGCAGGTCAGCGGCCGGGCGGGGCGGGAATTCTACCTGATGGTGCCGGAGCAGGTTTCGCCGCGGGTGGCTGCCGCCGCGGAGCGGATTGCCGCCAGCGGCCCGGGAAGCGCGGAGCGGCTCGCCGCTCTTGCTGTCTTCTTCCGCGATCGCCAGCTGACCTATGCCCAGGAGGATCTTCCCGGTGGTCCCGACCCGGTCGACGCCTTCCTTTTCGAAAAACGTCGCGGCTATTGCGAATTCTTCGCGGCCGCCTATGCGACTCTGGCGCGCTTGGCCGGAGTGCCGGCGCGCCTGGTCGGCGGCTACTACGGCGGGGAGTACAACGACTTGGGAGGGTATTACCTGGTAACCGACGACACCGCCCACGTCTGGGTCGAGGTCCTGACCGACGAGGGTTTGTGGCGGCGGGTCGATCCCAGCCAGTGGGCAAGCAATGCCAGCGACGCTCTTGGGGCGGCCCGCGCTGCCGGGCTCGGTCCCTGGCAGCGGCTCACCGATACCCTGAACTATTACTGGATACAGACCGTGGTGGTGTTCGATCTGTCCCAGCAGCTGTCGCTGTGGCGGGAGGTGCGCGACGTGTGGCGCGGCTGGAGTCTCACCGCTCCGACGTGGTGGGGTGGACTGGTCGCCGCCGGCGGTCTGGCCAGCGGTGCCGTGGTCCTGCTCCTGCTGCGTCGCCGGCGCTTGCATCGCGAGGCGCGCCTGCTGTCGGCTCTGCACGCCCGGGCGAGGCGCCGCCTGGCGGCGAACGTTGCCCTGGAAAGCCTGGGATTAAGCGAGCTGGCGGAGCGGCTCGACAGCGAGCCCTGTCGCGAGTTTGCCCGGATCTATCAGCGGGCGGTGTTTCGTGACCAGCCGCTGACCGCCAGCGAGATACGGCGCCTGCAAGCCCTGCTGAAGGAGATTTAGTGCTGGGAAGGGGGGGGCTGCTCGGGAGAGGCAGGTTTGCGGCCTCTCCCGCTCCGCCTGCGGCGGCGTTTTGAACTGCTGCTGCCGGGTTGTGCCGGAGCGGTGCTGTCCGGTTGCCGCAAGGCGCTGTGCCAGGCGGCGATCAACTGCCGGTCGCCATCGCGGGTCGCGATCCACAGGTCAAACAGTTCGAGAGCCAGCGGAGTGGCGGGATGTTGCAGGAAGCGTCGTTCGCCGCGGTGACCGCGACCGCGGCCGAAACGATAGCAGCCGACCAGCAGTTCGCGAGCTTGATGGCGGACCCCGTGGGCAATGCGGAAGTAGCCGCAGTGCAGGTCGAGCGCCAGGTTGGCCAGTTCCAGGACCTCGCCGATCGGCAGATCGGCGGTCGGCGGACACTGGCGCAGAAAGCGCGAGAGAAACAAGGCCGCCAGCACCAGCGGTTCGCCGACCTCGCGGCCCGCGGCAGTGCGCGCGTCGATGCGTTCGAGCAGGGCGAAGGTTGCCTCGTCACCTTCGTAACCGGCCAGCAGCGGCTCGAGCAGGCCGGTTGCCTGGGCCTGGCGCAGCACCTTGCCGGCGACGGCGTGGCGAAAGAGCTCGAGCAGTTCTTCGCGGATGCGTGCCGGCGCCGCTTCGGCGATCAACGGCGCGCGGGCGTAGATCCCTTCGCGGGTGGTCTCCTCAAGGGTGAAGTCGAGCCGGGCGGCAAACTCCAGGGCGCGAAGCATGCGCACCGGATCCTCGGTGAAACGCACCAGCGGGTCGCCGATCACCCGCAGGCGGCGGGCCTCAAGGTCGGCCAGCCCACCAACGTGATCGATAATGGCAAAGGTGGCGATGTCGTAGAACAGGGCGTTGATGGTGAAATCGCGCCGGAAGGCATCCTCGCGCGGCGTGCCGAAGACGTTTTCCGCCACCAGGCGGTGGTCGTTCGGGTCTTCAGGAAGGTCGTCACTGGTGGCCAGGCGGCGGAAGGTGGCGACCTCTACCACCTCGTCCGGGCCGTAGCGCACATGGGCCAGGCGAAAGCGCCGGCCGACCAGGAAGCAATTGCGAAACAGCCGTTTGATCTGCTGCGGCGTGGCATTGGTGCCGACATCGAAGTCCTTGGGGGTGCGCCCCAGCAGCAGATCGCGCACGCCGCCGCCAACCAGGTAGGCTAGGTGGCCGGCGCGATGCAGACGATAGAGCACCTGCAGGGTATGTGCATCGATGCGGTTGCGGGAGATGCTGTGCGCGGCGCGCGCCAGGATCACCGGTTCGGCGGGAGGGGAAGATGTGGATGGCATCAGGGGCATGGTCATGGCGAGTCGTGCGTCGTTGCGCAGAACCGGCTTGCGTTATATAGCAGAAAGCGTTGGGAGAGGAAAGCCGGCAGTACGGTAATTTCTCCTCGCCTGTCCAAGAAATTATGTTATCATGCTTGGAATTTATCAATGTTGCGGGTGCTTGGCCATGGAAAAGGGACTAAAACCGGCAGGTCGGCCCAAACCCGTCAGTCAGCGGCACAGTCTGCGGGTTCCGCTGATTGTCGAAAAACTGCCCTGCGGCGACGGTCGCAAGACCTTTTTCGGCTATGCCCGCAACATCAGCAGAGGCGGGCTATTCATCGCTACGGTCAATCCCCGCGCGCCAGGTGATCAGTTCGATTTGCAGGTGTCACTGCCGGCCTCCGCAGGCTTCACTTTGCACTGTCGCTGTGAAGTGGTCTGGAGGCGGCTTTTCGAGCAGGAACGCATGCGCGACCCTGGGATGGGACTGCGCTTTCTCGATCTGCCGGCGGAAAGTGCCGCGGCCTTGGAGTCCTGGCTGCGCAGCATTGCTCGCTGAGCGCCATGCCCCGGTCAATTGACAGGCTGTCGGGGCGGTGTTAAAAATATTCTCTCTACGTGCCGCCAACCATTGATTGGTTGCCATATCCGTGATTTGAGCCGAAGGAGACAACGATGCCGCAGGAATTCAACCTCAAGGAAGCAATTCTTCTTGCCATCCAGACCGAGAAGGATGTGATGGACTTTTACAACAAGGCCGCCGCCCTGACCAGGAACGAGCGCGGCCGCAAAGTGTTCGAACAACTCGCCAAGGAAGAGCGGGAACACGCCAGCCACTTCTTCAGTATCTACCCCGGCAAGGATCTCGGCAGTTTCGAAGAGTTCATGGCCCAACCGGCGCGGATCGAGCAGGTCATGCTCCGCCAGTTGGAGAAGGCGCTGACCGACAGCGTTCATGAGCGCAAGGCGATGGAGATCGCCCTGAAGGAAGAGGAAGACCTGGCCAAGCACCTGTACCTGACGGCCAGCAAGGTCGTCGATCCCCAGGTGCGGGGCGTCTTCGAGCGGATGGCCAAGGAGACCGAAAACCACTTTGCCATCATCGAATCGGAATACGCTCACCTGATGGGGATGGTGCATGAAACCGATATCGATACCTATGTGCGCGAATAGGCCACTGCTCGGTCTGCTGCTGTCCCTGGTCGTGGCCAGCTCCCCGGCCATGGCCGCCGTTTCCGCCGTTTCCGGGGAGATGGCTCCGTTCGAGGGGACAGCGAGCTTCCAGGAGACCATCGAGGCGCGTTGTACCATCTGCCACACCCGCGAGCGGGTGGACGAGGCGATCCGTGCCCAGCACGACCTGCAGCCGCTGATCCAGCACATGATCGAGCGCGGCGCAATTCTCAGCGAACGTGACCAGAAGGTGCTCGGCACGTTCTGGGGATCGCCGCTCAAGGGGGAGAATCCGCCGCCGGCCCGCTGAATGTGGCGCTGCAGTTGAAATCCGATCAAACCCCGGGGCCCGGCCAATGGCCGGTCCCCGGTGTTTCTACCAGGTCTTGCACGATGCAAGTTGCCATGTTATTTTTTAACCCTGTTCAACTTTTATGCTTTGTCTTGTCTTGCAGGAGGGGTGATGTCGCGCATCAAGGATTGGCCCGTGGCCGAGCGGCCTCGGGAGAAGTTGCTGCATGCCGGCCCGGTAGCCCTCGGCGACACTGAACTGCTCGCCCTGATCCTGCGCACCGGGCATTCCTCCCCCCGTACCAGCGCCCTCGAACTTGCTCGGCAACTGCTGACCCGCTTTGGTTCCTTGCGCTCTCTGGCTGGAGCCACGGCTGCAGAGCTCCGCACCGTACCTGGCATCGGTCCGGCCAAAGCGGCAGAGTTGCTGGCCGTCGGCGAACTCGCCCGCCGCCTGGCAGCTACACCACTGCGGCCGGGCGAACGCTTCACCTCTTCCGGCGAGGTCTTTGCTCACTTCCATGAGCGTCTCCGCGATCGCCACAAGGAGGTTTTTCTCACCCTGTTGCTCGACAGCAAGAACCGCCTGCTTCGAGAAATCCAGGTATCCGAAGGCAGCCTGAACGCCAGCATTGTCCACCCACGTGAAGTCTTTGCCGCGGTGGTGCGCGAATCTGCAGCTGCCGTGCTGTTGGTCCACAATCACCCCTCTGGAGATCCGACCCCGAGCCGCGAGGATCTCGAATTGACCGGGCGCCTGCGTGAAGCCGGCGAGCTGATGGGGGTGCGTGTCCTCGATCACGTGATCATCGGCAGCGGCTGCTATGTGAGCCTGGCCGACCGGGGGTTGATGGGTTGACGTCTTTTTGATCGGCAAAGCTACCCCTGCCGCTATGTCATCGGAGGAGGGGAACATGGGCACGCGGCGACTCCGGCAGCGGGGATTCTCCCTGGTTGAAGTGCTGATTTCTCTGGGTATTTTTCTGATTGCCAGCATGGGATTGATCCCCCTGCTGCTGACCGGGATGCGTGCCGGTCAGCGCAATGCCTTACACGGTGAAGCCCGGCGCTTGGCCGGAGAGTCGATGGCCATCCTGCAGGTCGTTGATTACGAGACGCTGCTGGCATTCGACGGCGTGCCAGTCGGCCACGGGGATATCCAGTTGGCCCATGCCGTGAAAAGCGACACTCCGGTTCCCGGGCAGACCCGTCTGACCGTCACCGCCAACTGGCAGGTGGACTGTCAATTTCACCATTACCAGTTGCCGGCGCTCCGCTCCCGGCCATGAGAACCTGTCTCTGCCGGGGTCATACTCTGGCTGAATTGCTGGTCGCCATGGGGCTGGCGGCACTGATCGGCACCATTGTTCTGCCGGCAGTTTTCGTCCTGCAGGCCCGTGGTCTGGCCGAGGTGAGCCGCAACGACCTGCAGACCCGTGCTGGCCGCCTGCTCCGCTTCCTCGGTCATGCCCTGCGCAGCACCGCTTTCCTGATCGGCGCCGCCCCCGTTCACAGCGGCGGGACGCCACCGGTCATCGTGCAAGACAGCCTGGCCGGCGACCCGGTTGTGACGTTGGCTTGGTCCCTGCTCAGCGAAGACGGTGGCGAAGCGCATGACGACCTGTTGACCATCGTTACGGCCAAATCTTTTTTCCCACCGCTGCGCCTGGCCGCGGCGGCCCCCAGCGGGGCGACTTCGTTGCGTCTAGACCGCAGCCCTAACCAGCCGCCTGGCTCCTCTCGCGAAATCCGTCCCGCCCCTGAAGCAACCAGTCATGTGGTTCTGGCCAACCAGCGAAATTGTTACCCGGTTGGCACGGCTGGTCAGATCCTGGAGTTGCTCGATCCTCTGGCCGGCTCCGCGCCGGCGGCCACCGAGTTGCTTGGCCTGCGCATCCGCCGTTTTCATCGCGATAGCGCCGGGCGTTTGCGCCGCGACGATTTTACCAGTGACGAGATCCTCAATGCTGCGGTTGACGTCTTGCAGTTCCAATACCTGCTGGCCGATGGCCGTATTGTCGACTGGCCCGCCGACATTCGGGCGGTCCGTGCTATCCGCCTGTCGCTGCTGGTCCGCGCCCTGCATCCCGATCGGGATTATCGCGATCGGGCGAGCTACCGGCTCGGCAATCGCAGCTACGGGCCTTATCATGATCACTTCAGGAGAGTCATGGTCAGCGAAATGGTAGAGATGAATAAACATGCACTGCCGTGAGCGCGGCCTGGCGCTGGTTCCCGTGATGTTTCTGCTCGCCCTGCTGATGGTGCTGGCCTTGATCCTCAGCGACAAGGTGCTGCGTGGCAGCCGTGACGCCGTCCTGAGTGCGGCCCGAGACCAGGCGCTGCAGACAGCCGGCGCCGGAATCGAGTGGGCCCGTCACCAATTGGCGGTGAGCTATCGCAGCTCGTCCGGTTGGGCGACCTATCTCGCCGCGGCGCCGACCGGGGAGGGCTATCCGGCCGAAGCGGCCTTCAGTTTTGACGTCGGCCGAGTGGCGGTCGA
>JBFYXI010000121.1:0-14285 GCA_041310635.1 Desulfuromonadaceae bacterium
CGGAAATCTGTACATTATATGTATAAATAAAGATTTTTCAAAGATTTTTTTTGACATTAACCAGTTCGCGGACATATTTTTCCACCGCCTCGTGATCCCCGCTCCGCTCCGCCGCACCGACCAGTTCCTGCAGTTCGACCAGGCGCTGGCGCTGCACCCCGGAAGCAACCGCCCGCCGGCAGTCGGCGAAGATCCGTTCCGGATCGACAGCCCAGGAATCCTGGCTTTCCGCCAGCATCAGGCCGCTGAGCAAGGCCTGTGCCTCGCCGTCGGTCAAGCCGTCGAGAAGTTCTCGCGACAGCTGGCCATCGGCATCCTCGACGGCGAGCAGGTGCTCGGCGACCTGGCGATGTACCACCGAGGCGAATAGCACGGTTGTCCCTTCGTTTTTGACCCGGCTCCGCGCCCGATCGCTGGCCAGCATCAGCCGGAGCAGGAAAGTCTGGGTGCGCGTGGTCGCGTCCGGCTGCCGGCGCGGCGCCTGCCCGGTCGATGCAGTAACCGGGCGCGACGGTGCCGCGCCGCGCCCCTTGTTCTGCAGCAACGCCTCGTCCAGCCCGGTTCGCGCCGCCAACTGCTTGAGATAGAGATGGCGCTCCAGATCGCTGGGCAGTCGTCGGATCCTTGCCAAAACCTCTTCGGCAGCCCGCGCACGCCCTTCCACCCGATCGCCATGCAACTGCAGTTGTTCGTCGAGAAACAGCTCCAGGGCCGGGCGGGCTCCGGTCAGGCAGCTGCGAAAGGCCTCGGCACCGGCCGTGGCCAGGAACGAATCGGGATCTTCGCCGGCGGCCAGGGTGACGGCGCTGACCGCAAGCCCTTCCGGGAGGAGGACATCCATGGCGCGAAAAGTCGCCTGGCGACCGGCCTGGTCGGCATCGAAAACCAGAATTGCCTGCTCGGCATAGCGCTTGAGCAAACGGGCGTGATCGCCGGTCAACGCCGTGCCGCAAACGGCTACGGCGTTGGCAATGCCCGCCCGGTGCAGGGCGAGCAGATCGAAATAACCTTCGACCACCTGCACCGCATGGGCCTGGCGGATGGCATCCCGGCCCTGGTACAGACCGTAGAGAACGCGGCCTTTGTGATAGATCGGGGTCTCCGGTGAATTCAGATATTTCGGGGTGCCGTCGCCCAGCACACGGCCGCCGAAGGCCACCACCCGGCCTTCCGGATCGAGGATCGGAAAGAGCAGGCGGTTGTGGAACAGATCGCGATCGCCGCGCCCCTCCCGGCCCTCGCGCACCAGCCCGGCGGACCGCAGCTCTTCACCGGTGAACCCCTGGGCGGTCAGGTGCCCGGTCAGCACCTCCCATTGCTCCGGAGCATAACCGAGCCGGAAGGCGCGCACCACGTCGGCCTCGTAGCCGCGCTGCCGCAGATAGCGGCGGCCGGGGGCGCCTGCGGCATCCTCGAGCAGCATCTGGTGATAGAACGTGCAGGCGGCTTCGTTGATGCGCAGCAACCGTTCGCGCTGGTCGCGCCGCTGGCGATCGGCCGGCGTCACCGGCGTCTCCTCGACGGCAATGCCGACCTTCTCGCCGAGGCGCTTGACTGCCTCCGGAAAAGCCAGGCCTTCCATGCGCATCAGGAAGGTGAAGACGTTGCCCCCCACGCCGCAACCGAAGCAATGGAAAATCTGGCGCGGGGCGTTGACATTAAAAGAGGGCGATTTCTCCTGATGGAACGGGCAGAGCCCGAGGTAATTGGCTCCCGAGCGCCGGAGCGGCAGGTAGCTCGAAATGACCTCGACGATGTCACACCGCTCGCGGATTTCGCGGACGGTCTCCTCGTTGATGCGGCTCATCGCAATTCCACCACGGTCACGTTGTCTCCCCCGTCAGCCACCCCGGCGGCAGCAAAACCTGACACCTCGCTGCGCCCGGCAAGAAACTCCCGGATCGCCCGGCGGAGAATTCCTTCACCGGCACCATGAACGATTTCCAGACGCCTGGCGTCATGCAACAAAGCCTCGTCGAGAAACGTCGCAACCAGGTCAAGGGCTTCTTCGACGCGCTTGCCGACCACCACCAGCCGCGGGCGAAAGGCACGGCGCGGCACCCGATCGCGGATCTTTGGAGGTCCGGCCGGGGGCGGCGCGAAACGCGGCGGCTGGTACTGGCGCAGGGCGGCCAGCGGCTGGCGCAGGCGTTTACCGCCGAGTTCCAATTCAGCACTCTCCCGGTCGCAGCTGACCACTCGCCCATCCACGCCAAGCGCGGTAACAAACAGGAGTTCGTTGACTGCGACACTTCTCGGCACGATGCCCGGCGGCACGGTCCTTGGCTGCGGCAATTCCCGGCGCAGGGCGCGGAGTTCGCCGGTCAGGCGAGCCTGCTCGCGAACCGGCGGCGCAGCCGCGCCTTGACGAGCCTCGCGGAACAGGGTCTTGAGCTGCATCTCGGCTTCGCTCAGCAAGCGGCTGCCGCGCTGACGCACGTCCTCGAGAATCGCCCGCTGGCGAGCCTCAAGCTCTTCGCGCAGGCGCTTCTGCCGGTCATGTTCCTGCTCGACCTGACGGCGCAGGGTGCCGGCCGACTGCAACTCTTCGTCTAGGGCGGCACGCAGCACCTGCAGGCGTTCGATAACGGCCAGCCCTTCACGCTCGCCGTGGCCAAGGTAGCTGGCCGCCCGCGTCAGCAGATCGTCCGACAGGCCGAGCCGCCGGGCGATGGTGAAAGCATGGCTGGCGCCGGGGATGCCGTAGTGCAGGCGAAAACTCGGTTGCAGTGTCTCGGTATCGAATTCCACCGCGGCATTTTCCACACCGTCTTCAAGATGGGCATACCCTTTGATCAAGTGCAGATGGGTGGTGGCCATGGTCCGCGCCCCCACCTGCCGCAACCGGTCGAGCACGGCCAGAGCCAGTGCCGCCCCCTCGCCAGGGTCGGTGCCGGTGCCGAGTTCATCGAGCAATACCAGAGTCTGCGCGTCGGCGGCCGCCAGGATGGTGCCGACCCGCCGCAGGTGTCCCGAAAAGGTCGAAAGGCTCGACTCGATGCTCTGCTCGTCGCCGATATCGGCCAGTACCGGCGCGAAGGGAAAGAACCGGCTTCCGGGGGCACACGGCAGGGGCAGGCCGGCCCGCGCCATGAGCACCAGCAGTCCGGCGGTTTTTAGCGCGACCGTTTTACCACCGGTATTCGGCCCGCTGATGACCAGCACCTGGTCAGCCTCGCCCAGACGCAGGTCGATCGGCACGACCTCGCTACCGAGCCGCAGGGCCAACAACGGATGGCGGGCCGCCGCCAGTTCCAGCAGCGGCGTCTCGGCAAGCGTCGGGATGGCCGCATCGATCGCCCCGGCCAGGCGGGCAATGGCCTGGCGCAGATCGAGCAACGCCAGAATCGCCTGATTGCCGGCCAGCACCAGGCGGACGGCGCGGACCATGGCACTCAGCTGCAGGAGAATGCGCTCTTCCTCGCGCTGCGCCTCGCGGAGCACGGTCTGCAGGCGATTGTTGCCGGCCAGCGCCGCCGCCGGTTCGACATACAGGGTCTGGCCGCTGGCCGAGACATCGTGGACGAAACCGCGCAGACGACCGGAATGGTCGGTGCGCACCGGCAGCACGTAACGGCCGTTGCGGTCGGTGACCAGCTGTTCCTGGAACACGCCGGCATAGCGCTCGTCGGCCAACAGCCCTTCCAGCTGGCGCTTGATCCGGGCGCGCAGCGCCTGTGACTCGCGGCGCAAGTCGCCCAGCAGGGCCGAGGCACTGTCGAGAATTTCGCCGCGCGGGCCGACGGTCCGGCGGATCGCGGCAACCAGCTGTGGCAGCGGCACCAGGCCGGCGGCACGGGCCCGCAGCAGCGGCCAGTTGCCGGCAGCATCACCGAGGGCACTCCGACAGGCAGCAGCGGCCTCGGCTGCGGCGCGGATCGCGCCGAAAGCCTCCGCCGGCAGCAGCGCCCCATCGACAGACAGGCGGTCGAGCAGGACTGACAGATCGTCGCCGTCGCCAACCGGCAGCAGTCCCCGCTCGGCCAGCAGGAGCATCGCTTCGGCGGTTTCAGACAGAGCCAAGCTGATGGCTGCAGGCTCGGCCAGGGGCCGCAGGGCCAGGGCCAGGCTCCGCCCGGGCTCGGTCCGGGTCAAGCCGGCAAGATGGGCGGCAACCTTGGGAAATTCGAGCAGGTCGAGACTGTCTGACAGCTCCTCGGCGCGTTCCCCCCGGTGCATTCGATTCATCGCAGCAGTTGCCGGCCGCCGTTCACGACTTTCTCCCCCAGGGTCACGAAGGGGGGAGTCAGGTGCGAGGCCTGACGCGTTTCCTTGAACCAATCGGTGGCGGAGAGCCCGTACAGGGCCAGGCAGAGGAGCAGGACACCTTCAGCCAGGCCGAACAGCCCACCGAGGACACGATTGAAGCCACCGAGAAAAATCAGCTTGAGAAAGCGGGAGAGCACCACACCGAGCAAGCCGAAGAAAATCAGCGTTACCACGAAGAGCACGGTGAAACAGACCGCATTGGCCAGCCAAGGCGGCAGACTGGCCCAGGCCGGCAGCGACTCCGCCAGAGAGGCATGGAAGCGGACTCCCAGCACGGTGCCCAGGGCGAGGCCGGCCAGTCCGCAGAGCTCCTGGACCAGGCCGAGCCACAGTCCCTTGAGCAACAAGACGGCCAGCACCACCAAAATGGCAATGTCGAGGAGGTTCATCCCGCTTCCCCTGCCGACGGTTTCATCCGGCCAGTCGGGCTTTGACCAGTACACTCACCAGCCGGCCGTCGGCGCGCCCGGTGGTCTGTGGCGTGACCAGCTTCATCACCCCACCCATGTCACGCGGGCCAGACGCCCCGACCTCGGCGACCGCAGCCTCGATCAGGGCCTTGATCTCGGCCTCGCTCATCTGGGCCGGGAGAAACTCCTGGAGGATGGCCAACTCCTGCTCCTCCTTGGCGGCCAGTTCAGGGCGCGTTTCCCGATAGGCTTCGGCAGACTCGCGACGCTGCTTGACCAGGGTGGAGAGCACCTTGATCACCGCACCATCGTCCAACGCCCCGCGCACTTCGATCTCAGCGTTCTTGATCGCCGTGCGCGCCATACGGATGGCACTCAGGCGCAGGCTGTCCTGGGCCTTCATTGCCGTTTTCATCGCTTCAGTGAGTCGTTCCTGGATGGTCATGGTAACCCTTTCTTTGGTGAGGAGTGAGGCGTGAGGGGTGAGGAGTAAAGATCTTGGTTCATACGCCTCACTCCTGACTCCTCACCCCTCGCGACTAGCCTTCTCCGCCAGTCCCGAGGTGCCGAAGCGCCGCCGCAGTTCGGCATAGACCCGTTCCGGCGGCAGTTCGTAGTGGCCGAGCAGGACCAGCAGGTGAAAGATCAGGTCGGCGGCCTCGCTGATCACCTGCGCGGGGTCGCCCCCCTTGCCGGCCACGGCAACCTCGGTGGCCTCCTCGCCGATCTTGCCGAGGATTTTGTCGAGCCCCCTGGCATAGAGCGAAGCGACGTAGGACTGCTCCGTGGGGCGGTGTTTCCGGTCGAGAATGATCTGGTAGACCGCTTCGAGAATGTCATCGTTGCCGTTCATATCAGTTTCCTTCCAGGCCGATCAAAAGTGCCCAAGTGCAAGGCGCCCGCAGTTCGAGGAGCGAGGCGTACCCTAAGGGACGTCGCAGCGACGAGAACAAGGGCAACGCCGCAGATGGGTGCTCTCACAACCGTACCGGAACGCCATGAGTGTGCAGATACTCCTTGCACTCCCGGATCGTATACTCACGGAAATGGAAGATGCTTGCCGCCAGGGCGGCGCTCGCCCGCCCCTCGACCAGCCCTTCGCGAATGTGCTCGAGACCCCCCACCCCGCCGGAGGCGATCACCGGGATGCCGACCCGGTCGCTGACCGCGCGGGTCAGCGGGATATCGTAGCCGTCCTTGGTGCCGTCCCGGTCCATGGAGGTGAGCAGGATTTCGCCGGCGCCGTAGCTTTCCATGCGTGCCGCCCACTCCAAAGCGTCAATGCCGGTCGAATTGCGCCCCCCGTGGGTGTAGACCTCCCACCTGAGCGGGTCGGCCCCCGGCACGCGGCGGGCATCGATAGCCACCACGATGCACTGCGAGCCGAAGCGCTCCGCTGCTTCGCGCACGAACTCCGGGCGATGCACCGCGGCAGTGTTGATCGACACCTTGTCGGCGCCGGCATTGAGCAGATTCCGGATATCGGCAATCTCGCGCACCCCGCCGCCGACGGTGAGCGGCATGAAGACCCGCTCTGCAGTGCGCGCCACCACGTCGAGGATGATGCCGCGCTTCTCATGGGAGGCGGTGATATCGAGAAAGGTCAGCTCGTCGGCCCCCTGCCGGTCGTAAGCAGCCGCCACTTCCACCGGGTCGCCGGCGTCGCGCAGTTCGAGGAACTGCACCCCCTTGACGACCCGGCCGTCCTTGACGTCGAGACAGGGAATGATGCGTCGAGTCAACATGCCGCCCCCGCAAAATTCGAATACCGAATTGAGGATGCGGAATTCAGGAGAAAATCAAAGCCTCCGTTCTGAATACTGAATTCTGAATCCTGAATTCCCGTCGGACTAGCCATGGCCGCCCCCCCCTTTTGCAACCCGAACCGCCTCGCGCAGACTCAGTGCTCCCGAGTAGATCGCCTTGCCGGTGATCACTCCGGTGACACCGTACTTCTCGATGGCCAGCAGGTTCTCGATGTCCTTCAGACTGGACACTCCGCCGGAAGCGATCACCGGGATGCCAGCCGCCTCGGCCAGCGCGCGGGTGGCTTCCAGGTTCGGTCCCTGCAGCATGCCGTCGCGGGCGATGTCCGTGTAGATAATGGCGGCGACACCGTCCCCCGCGAACTTTTTCGCGAGCTCCACGGCAGTGATGCCGGTCACCTCGGCCCAGCCCTGCACCGCGACCATGCCGTTTTTGGCGTCGATGCCGACCACGATCCGCCCGGGAAAACGTCGGCAGGCTTCGCCGACCAGTGCCGGGTTGCGCTGCGCGGCAGTGCCGATGATGACCCGCGACAGCCCAAGGTTCAGGTAGGCCTCGATGGTGGCCAGGTCGCGAATGCCGCCGCCGAGCTGGGCGGGGATGTCGATGGCTGCGACAATCTGCTCGATGGCGGCGCGGTTCTTCGGTACTCCGGCAAAGGCTCCGTCGAGATCGACGATATGTAGCAGTTCGCCCCCCTCCTCCTGCCAGCGACGGGCGGTGGCGGCGGGGTTCTCGGAATAGACCGTGTCGCGCTCCATCAGCCCCTGCTCGAGGCGCACGCACCTGCCGTCTTTAAGGTCAATCGCGGGTATGACAATCATTCGAACCTCTAACTGCGAATTCAGGATTCAGGAGTCAGGACTCAGAATGGAGGCTTTGATTTTCTCCTGAATTCTGGCTCCTGAAACCTGTATTCCACCCTACAACTCCCCAAAATTCTTCAGCATCCGCAGCCCCACCGCCTGGCTCTTTTCGGGGTGAAACTGGGTGGCCATGACGTTGTCACGCCAGATGCTGGAACAGAACCTGCGGCCGTAACCGGTTTCAGTGGCAATCACCGCCGGGTCGTCGGGCACCACATAGTAAGAGTGGACAAAATAGACGAAGCTGCCGTCGGGCACCCCGCGGTAGAACGGGGCGGGGCGACGGATAGCGATCCGGTTCCACCCCATGTGCGGCACCTTGAGGGTCTCGCCGCTCGCCCCGACATCATCTGCGAAACGCACGACTTTACCGGGGATGATGCCGAGACCGGCATGCCGGCCGAACTCCTCGCTCTCGCTGAAAAGCAGCTGCAAGCCCAGACAGATGCCCAGGAACGGCTTGCCGGCGGCGATGTGTGCATGAATCGGCGCAACGAACCCGCCGTCGGTCAGGTTGCGCATGCAGTCGCGAAAGGCGCCAACCCCGGGGAGGACCAGCTTCTCCGCCCGGCCCGCAACCTCCGGATCGGCGGTCACCAGCGCCGCGCAGCCCACCTGTTCGAAGGCCTTCTGCACGCTGCGCAGGTTTCCCATGCCGTAATCGATGATGACGATTGAACTCATAAAACCCTTGGAAATTCAGGAGTCAGGATTCAGGAGAAAACACTCTCGATTGAACTGGTGCCGAAGGCTTCTGAGTTCTGAATCCTGTATTCTGAATTCGCCTTTACGTTTACTCCAGTGACCCCTTCGACGAGAGCACCCCTTGCACGCGGCAATCTAACTGGGTGGCCTCGTCAAGGGCCCGGGCGAGGGCCTTGAAAATTGCCTCGACGATATGGTGCAGGTTGTCGCCGTAGGCCAGGTTGACGTGCACATTGGCGCCGGCGTGGTTACAGAAGGCGGTGAAAAACTCCTCGACCAATTCCAGCTCGAAGTTGCCGACCTGGACCTTGGGAAGGTCGACGTGCCAGACCAGGAACGGCCGGCCGGAAAAATCAAGTACGACCGAGGCCAGCGCTTCATGCATCGGCATGGTGCCGCGCCCGTAGCGGCGAATCCCGGCCTTGTCGCCGAGGGCCTGCCGAAACGCTTCGCCGAGACCGATGCCGACATCCTCCACGGTGTGGTGGGCATCGACCTCCAGATCACCCCTGGCGTCGACGACCAGGTCGAAAAAGCCATGCCGGGCAATCTGGGTCAGCATGTGGTCGAAGAACGGCACGCCGGTGGCAATCTCCTGCTCACCGGTGCCATCCAGCGCCAACCTGATCTTGATGACGGTCTCCTTGGTGGTGCGATCGATTCTTGCCGTACGGCTCATGCTGCTGCCTCCCATGTAAAATGTAAGGGGCGGACGGCGTCCGTCCTGGGCGCATGCCATGCGCCCCTAGACAGGCTACTTTTTCAAACGGATGCTCACCGATTTGGCGTGGGCCTCCAGACCTTCCAGTTCAGCGATGCGCACGATGGCCGGCCCGAGCCGCTGCAATCCCTCCCGGCTGAAACTGACCAGGCTGGATTTCTTGACAAAATCATCGACCGCCAGCGGCGAGAAGAACCGCGCCGTGCCGCCGGTCGGCAGGGTGTGGTTCGGCCCGGCCAGGTAGTCGCCGGCGGCTTCCGGGGTATAGTGCCCGAGAAAAACCGCGCCGGCATGGCGAATCTGCGGCAGCAGACCGAAGGGATCGGCCACTGCCAGCTCCAGGTGCTCGGGGGCCAGGCGGTTGGAGAAGGCCGCCGCTTCAAGGAGGTCGCGGGCGACGATGATCGCCCCGTAATGTTGCAGCGACTGCCGGGCAATCTCCGCTCGCTTGAGGTGCCGGAGCTGCTCGGCAAGCGCCGCCTCGACCCGGCGGCCAAAATGTTCGTCAGTGGTGATCAGGATCGACGAGGCCAGCTCGTCGTGTTCGGCCTGAGAGAGCAGATCGGCCGCAATGTGTCCCGGATCGCCGCTGCCGTCGCTGATCACCAGAATTTCGCTCGGCCCGGCAATCATGTCGATGTCGACGGCGCCGAACACCAGGCGCTTGGCCGTCGCCACGTAGATGTTGCCGGGACCGGTGATCTTGTCGACTCGCGGGATGGTAACCGTGCCGTAGGCCAGCGCGGCCACGGCCTGGGCACCGCCGACCTTGAAGATCCGGTCGACCCCGGCGATCCTCGCCGCCGCCAGCACGAACGGGTTCGCCTCGCCACCGGGCATCGGCACGGTCATGATGATCTCGCCGACCCCGGCCACCTTGGCCGGTATCGCGTTCATCAGCACCGACGAGGGGTAGGCGGCTTTCCCGCCGGGAACGTAGATGCCAACGCGGTCAAGAGGCCGCACCATCTGCCCGACCATGACATCGGCTTCGTCGGTCGAGAGCCAGGTCTCGATCTTCTGTTTGCGGTGGAAGGTCGCAATCCGCTCGGCGGCGAGCCGCAGGTCGGCCAGCGCCTGGGACGGCACGGCAGTCACGGCCGCATCGATCTCCGCCGCCGTGACTTCCATGGTTGACGGGGTCAGCTGCAGGCGGTCGAAACGCGCGGTATAGTCGCAGACCGCCGCGTCACCGCGCTCGCGCACCTCGGCAACGATCGCCTTGACCGTTGCCTCGACCTCGGCGGAGACCTCCTCGCCGCGGGCGACGATCTGGGCAAAGGCCGCATGAAATTCTGGGTCATTGAAACGCAGGAACCGGATCATCCTCTCCTCCTCGCGCCGGACGTTCAGGCCGAAATGCGCGGCCCGGCCTCGACCACCTGTTCGAGGCCGGCGATGATCGCCGCAATCCGCCGGTGCTTGGTCTTCAGACTGGCGCGGTTGACGATCAGGCGGCTGGTCACCTCGCAAATCGTCTCGACTTCCACCAAACCGTTTTCACGCAGCGTACCGCCGGTCGAGACCAGGTCGACGATCCGCTCGGAGAGGCCGACCAGCGGTGCCAGCTCGATCGAACCGTAGAGCTTGATCACCTCAACCTGCACCCCCTTGGCGGCGAAGTAACGCTCGGTGATGTTCGGGTACTTGGTCGCCACCCGGATGTTCGACCAGCCGGCCGGGTCGTCACCCTCGCGCAACACCTTTGGCTCGGCAACCACCAGCCGGCAATAACCGAAGTGCAGGTCGAGGGGCTCGTAGAGGTCGCACCCCTGCTCGAGCAGGGTGTCCTTGCCGACCACGCCGAGGTCGGCACTGCCATATTCGACATAGGTCGGCACGTCCTGGGCGCGCACCGCCATGAACCGGTAGCGGTCGGCGGCGTTCTCGAACACCAGCTTGCGGCTTTCCCCCTCCATCTCCGGACAGGTGATACCGATCCTGGCAAACAGCGCCATGGCGTCCTGCATGATGCGCCCCTTGGGCAGGGCAAAGGTGATCCAGTCGCTCATTTATAAACCCCATAAACAGGGGCTAGGGACTCGAGGCTGGGGGCTGACAAGCGATCCACGACTGCCAGTCCCCAGTCCCCGGTCCCCAGTCCCAGATTTTACTCCGCCACTCTCTCGATATCGGCGCCCAGGCCCTGCAGCTTTTCCTCGATCCGCTCATAGCCGCGATCGAGGTGGTAGATGCGGGAGATCTCCGTGGTATTGTCGGCGGCCAGTCCGGCCAGCACCAGCGAGGCGCTGGCGCGCAGATCGGTGGCCATCACCGGCGCTCCCGAAAGCTGCCGGACCCCTTTGACCGTGGCCGAGTTGCCCTCGACGACGATGTCGGCTCCGAAACGCAGCAGTTCGGCCACATGCATGAAGCGGTTCTCGAAGATATTTTCGCTGATCACGCTGGCACCGTCGGCCAGGCACATCAGCGCCATGAACTGTGCCTGCATGTCGGTAGGAAAGCCGGGGTAGGGACGGGTCTTGATATTGACCGGGCGGATGCGCTGCGGACCGCGCACCTCCACGGCATTGTCGCGACTGAGGACCTCGACGCCGGCATCCTGAAGCTTGAAGGCCAGGGCATCCAGGTGCTCAAGACGCATGTTGCGGATTCTGACGGCGCCGCCGGTCATCGCCGCGGCAATCATGAAAGTGCCGGCCTCGATGCGGTCGGGCATGACCGTATGGTGCATCGGCGCCAGCTGCTCGACCCCGACGATGCGGATGGTATCGGTTCCCGCCCCCTCGATGCGCGCCCCCATGCCGATCAGCACCTCGGCCAGTTCGGTAATCTCCGGTTCGCGGGCAGCGTTCTCCAGGACTGTCTCCCCTTTCGCGGTGGCAGCCGTCATCAGCAGGTGCTCGGTGCCGCCGACCGTGGAGATGTCGAAGCAGATGCGTGCGCCATGCAGCCGCCTGGCTTCGGCCTCGACGTAGCCGTGGGAAAGACGGATCTCCGCGCCCATGGCCGCCAGCCCCTTGAGATGCTGGTCGATCGGCCGGGCGCCGATGGCGCAGCCCCCGGGAAGCGACACCCGCGAGCGACCGAAGCGGGCCAGCAGGGGCCCGAGGACCAGCACTGAAGCCCGCATGGTCTTGACCAGGTCGTAGGTCGCCTCGACCTGGTTGATCCCGGAAGTATCGACCCGGACCGTGCCGCTGCGCCCCTCGATCCGCGAGCCGAGGGTTTCCAGCAGGCGGAGAGTCGTATTGATGTCGCGCAACGCGGGCACGTTGCGGATCTCATGCTCCCCCGACGCCAGGATGGTGGCGAAGAAAATCGGCAGCGCGGCGTTCTTTGAACCGCTCACGGCGACCTCGCCGCACAGTCTGCGTCCGCCCTTGATAATCAGCTTGTCCAAGAAAAATCCCCGTATTCAACTGGTAGGGGCGTGGTTTATCCCGCCCGGTTTAGACGCCCTGGGCGCAACGAATTGCGCCCTACGGCTGCTTCCCCCCAACCACCCGCTCGATGCCGGCCAGGTCGCGGGACACAAAAATTTCCTGCAGCCCGGCGCCGGCGAACAATTCCTGCACCGCCCGAGCCTGGCCGGTGCCGACCTCCACCAACAGCCAGCCGCGCGGAGCCAGGGCCGCGCCGGCCTGGGCGGCCAGGGCCCGGTAGGCCGCCAATCCATCGGCACCACCGTCCAGGGCCAGCCGCGGCTCGTAGTCACGCACCTCGGGCATCAGCGTCGCCAGATCCCCGCTCGGGATATAGGGAGGATTGGCCACGATCAGGTCGAAGGGTCCCGGCGGTAATTCCACCAGGTCGTGCTGCACGAAACCAATGCGCGCCGCCACCCCGTTGCGGCGGGCGTTCTCTGCGGCCACCGCCAGCGCCGCGGCCGACACGTCGATTGCCGTCACCGCGCATTGCGGAAGCTCGTGAGCCAGAGCGATCGCCAGGGCGCCACTGCCGGTGCCGACGTCAAGGATCCGGGCCTGGCCGTCCAGTCGCGGCAAGGACGCTTCGACCAGCAACTCGGTCTCCGGGCGGGGAATTAGCACCGCCGGTGTCACCAAAAACGAGAGCGACCAGAACTCCGCGTGGCCCAGGATATAGGCCAGCGGTTCCCGGGCGGCCCGCCGTTTGACCTGTTCCCGGAAGCTGGCCAGTTCTTCCGCCTGCAGCGGCCGCTCGAAGTTGACGTACACCCCGACCCGGTCCAGTCCCAGGGTAGCGGCCAGCAGCAGTTCGGCGTCGAGCCGGGGGGTATCGATGCCATGTCCGGTAAAATAGTCGGCGGTCCAGCGCAGCAGCTTCAGGACCGTCCAGCCTCCGCTCAAGCTACCCCTCCTGGCCGGCCAGCAGTTCGGCCTGCGCGTGAGTCGCCAGCGCCTCGACGATCTCGTAGAGATCCCCTTCGAGAATGGCCTCGAGCCGGTACAGGGTCAAGTTGATGCGATGGTCCGTGCAGCGTCCCTGCGGGAAGTTGTAAGTGCGTATCCGCTCGGAGCGGTCGCCGCTGCCGACCTGGCTTTTGCGGTCGGCGGCCATTTTCGCGTCCTGCTCGGCACGCATGGCATCGAGCAAGCGGGCCTGCAGCACCTTCATCGCTTTGGCGCGGTTCTTGTGCTGCGACTTCTCGTCCTGGCAGCTGACCACCAACCCGGTCGGCAGATGGGTGATCCGCACCGCCGATTCGGTCTTGTTGACGTGCTGGCCGCCCGCACCCGAGGCGCGGAAGACGTCGATGCGCAGTTCGCCAGGGTCGATCTGCAGTTCGACATCGTCGGCCTCGGGAAGCACCGCCACGGTACAGGCCGAAGTGTGGATCCGCCCCTGAGCCTCGGTTTCGGGCACGCGTTGTACCCGGTGCGTGCCGCTCTCGTACTTGAAGCGCGAGTAGACCCCCTGGCCGACGATCAGGGCGATGACCTCCTTGAACCCGCCAATCTCGGACTCCGCCGCAGAGAGCAGCTCCACCTTCCATCCCTGGCGCTCGGCAAAACGGGTGTACATGCGGAACAGGTCGCCGGCGAACAGGGCGGCCTCGTTGCCGCCGGTGCCGGCCCGGATCTCGAGGATGACGTTCTTGTTGTCGTTGGGATCCCGCGGCAGCAGCAGCAGCTTGATCTGCTGCTCGAGCCCAGACTGCTCGGCTCCCAGCTCAAGCAGTTCGGCCCGCGCCATGTCACGCACTTCCTGGTCGGCATCCTTCAGCAGTTCCTGGCTACCGACCGCATCCTCCCGGACCTTGCACAACCGTTCATAGACCTCCATCAGGCCGCTCAGATCGGAATGCTCCTTGGACAGGGTCCGGAAGCGTCCCTGGTCGGCAAGGATCTTCGGGTCGGAGAGCAGCCCCTCCACTTCGCGGAAGCGGTCAGCGATTTCTTCGAGTTTGTGCAGCATCGACATGAATTAATTCCGTTGTAGGGGCGCGGTTGCCGCGCCCTGGGCGGGGAGACCCCGCCCCTACGCCAATTCCCGGTATTCCTTGCGCACTGCCGCCGCCTCGCCGCAGCTCATCGTCCCTTCCGGGCAGGCGCCGCGCACACATCCGGGTCCGGCATCGGTAAACAGCAGCGGTGCCGCCTT
>JBFYXI010000138.1:0-3132 GCA_041310635.1 Desulfuromonadaceae bacterium
GCCCGGCCATGTCCTTGATCGCCAGGATGTGCGCCCCCATCCCTTCCAGCTCCTTGGCCAGCGCGACTTAGTAGGCCAGCGGGTACTTGTTGCGCTTGGGGTCGAGGATGTCGCCGGTGTAGCACATGGCCGCCTCGCACACCGCGCCGGTGCGCTCGCGCACCGCGCCCATGGCCACCTGCATCCCCTTGGTCCAGTTCAGCGAGTCGAAGATGCGGAACACGTCGATGCCGCTGTCGGCGGCCTTGACCACGAACTCCTGGACGACGTTGTCGGGGTAGTTGGTATAGCCCACGGCGTTGGAACCGCGCAGCAGCATCTGGAAGAGAATGTTGGGCACCTTCCGGCGCAGGCGGTCGAGACGCTCCCAGGGGTCCTCGCGCAGGAAGCGCATGGAGACGTCGAAAGTCGCCCCGCCCCACATCTCCAGGGAGAACAGGCCGCCGCCAAGGTGCGCGGTCGCCTCGGCGATCGCCTCGAGGTCGTGGGTGCGCACCCGCGTAGCCAGCAGCGACTGGTGGGCGTCGCGCATGGTGGTGTCGGTGATCAGCAGCTGCTTGTTCTTCAACACCCAGTCGGCCAGCCCCTCCGGCCCCTTGGCCAGGAGGATGTCGCGAGTGCCGCGCGGATGGGCCTTGCCATAGGCGATCTCCGGCACGGTTGCCTCGCGCAGGTTCTTGAACTTCAGGGCCCGCTCCGGCTTGATGCCGGGATAGCCGTTGACCGTGGTGGTGCCGATGAAGTTCATGATCTTGGTGGCGCGATCCTTCTTCACCTTGAGGTCGAACACCTCGGGATGTTCGTCGAGAAAGGAGGTATCGCATTTGCCTTCCAGGAAAACCGGGTGGGTGATGACCTTTTCGAGGAAGCCGATGTTGGTCTTCACCCCGCGCACCCGGAACTCCTGGAGAGCGCGGTGCATGGTGCGCGCCGCGTCATTGAAATTGAGCCCCCAGGTGGAGATCTTCACCAGTAGCGAGTCGTAGTGCGGGGTGATCACCGCCCCGGAATAGGCCGCCGCCGCATCGAGGCGCACGCCGAAGCCGGCAGCCGAGCGGTAGGCCTTGATGGTGCCGAAATCGGGGGCGAAGTTGTTCTTCGGATCCTCGGTGGTAATGCGGCTCTGGATCGCGTAGCCGCGTAGTTCGATGTCCTTCTGGCTCCTGATGCCGATCTCCGGGTCGGAGAGTTTGTACCCCTGGGCGATGCGGATCTGCGCCTGCACCAGGTTGCGCAGCGTCACCAGTTCGGTGACCGTATGCTCGACCTGGATGCGCGGATTGACCTCGATGAAGTAGAACTTGCCTTCCTGGTCCATCAGAAACTCGACGGTCCCGGCATTGCGGTAGCCGACGTGCTGAGCCAGGGCCATGGCGTAGTCGCACACCTCCTTGCGCTTCTTCGGCGTCAGGTAGAGCGACGGGGCGATCTCGATGACCTTCTGGTGACGGCGCTGGATCGAGCAGTCGCGCTCGTAGAAGTGCACGATGTTGCCGTGGTTATCGCCCAGGATCTGCACTTCGACGTGCTTGGGCTTGTCGATGTACTTTTCCAGGAAGATGGTGGCGTTGCCGAAGGCGGCCTGGGCCTCCGACGCCGCCGACTTGAGCCCCTCCAGCAGTTCCTTCTGATTGCGGGCCACGCGCATGCCGCGTCCGCCGCCCCCGGCGGAGGCCTTGACGATGATCGGATAGCCGGCCTCCTTGGCGAAAATCAGCGCCTCCTCCTCGGAGCGCACCGGGTTGGCGGTGCCGGGAACCACCGGCACTCCGGCTTCGATGGCCACCTTGCGCCCGGAAACCTTGTCGCCGACCCGCTGCTGGATCGCCGAGGTCGGGCCGATGAAGGTGATCCCGGCACGCTCGCAGGCCGCCGAGAATTCGGGGTTCTCGGAGAGGAAGCCGTAGCCGGGGTGGATGGCGTCGATCTCCTTGCGCCGCGCCAAGTCGATGATTTCGTCGATGGCGAGGTAAGCGTCGATCGGCCCCTTCCCCTTGCCGACCAGATAGGCCTCGTCGGCCTTGTAGCGGTGCAGGGCCAGCTTGTCCTGTTCGGAATAGATCGCCACCGTGCCGATCCCCAGCTCGGTGCAGGCGCGGAAGATGCGGATGGCGATCTCGCCGCGGTTGGCGGCCATGACTTTACGGAATTTCCTGACGGGCATGCCGATCTCCTCGAAGTGCGGTTAGTACTCGATTTTTAACAAGACTATAGCCAACAAACAGTCTGCTTAAATTTTTAGTTTTAGTAAATTTTTATAACAAATTTAAATAGTTAGCCCTTGCAACCCAGCCATCTAAGCAAACGCCCCGCCAGCCTGTCAAGCGCAAACCGGGAGTTATTTTAAACTGTTGAAAATTTTGGTGAATTTCACCTGACCTGGGCTGGCCCTGCGCCGCGAACAGTCCGACCACCGGGTCGGGAGGTGGCCGGCCGCTGCAGCGGCAAAACCGGCTTTTCCGCAACGGCCGGCTCTGCTATCATCGGCGCATTGCAACCATGCCATTATGCAGTGCAACGGAGGGAAAGATGGAACGTCATCACCTGGAGGGTATGCTGGACGGCCTGCGCGGCAAGTTCGAACTGGTCCTGGAGGATTACGCCGCTTTGCATGCGGCGCTGCAGGCAATGCGCCGCGAGGCGCGCGAGCAGCACGAACTGACGAGCTTTCTGCTCAAGGCCGTCGCCGCCGACCTGGTCGCCCACCGGGCCGACGCCGAGGCCCACCGCGACTCCCCCGGAAAAGCTTCGGGGCGGCCCGCCGGCCGCCCCTCCCGCCTCACTTCGTACCCTTCGGTGAGCTGACCAGGCTCCCGCCCTACTCCTTGTTCCGGTCAAGGAACGGCTTGATCAGGTCGATGGGGATGGGGAAGATGATCGTCGAGTTCTTCTCGGTGGCGATCTCGGTGAGCGTCTGCAGAAAGCGCAGTTGCAGGGCGCCGGGCTCGCCGGTGATGACGTGGGCGGCGTCGGCCAGCTTCTGGCTGGCCTGGAACTCCCCCTCGGCGTGAATGATCTTGGAACGCCGCTCGCGCTCGGCCTCGGCCTGGCGGGCCATGGCGCGCTGCATCTCGACCGGCAGGTCGACATGCTTGATCTCGACGTTGGAAATTTTCACCCCCCAGGGGTCGG
>JBFYXI010000153.1:0-4105 GCA_041310635.1 Desulfuromonadaceae bacterium
GTTCGAGATTCAAGAAAAAAGCTATCACGCAACACCAATAATCGCATGAATATTCTTGCGTCTCGCGTTTTGTGCCTCCGGCCTTCAAACGATTTCGTCGGTGATGCGCTGGTCAAAAATCCGCTGGCTCTTGCGCTCGGAGCGCGGCAGCTCGCCGTAGGCGATGATCTGCACCTGCGGAGTGACCAGCAGCTGCTTCCTGAACTGGTGGAGCGTCTCATGCAGCAGCTCCGGCCCCCGGCCGGCATCGACCCCCTGGCCGCGCTCGACCTTGAGCAGCATTTGGTCGCGGCCGCTGGCCGCATCGCGGCTGAGGTACACCTGAAATTCGGAGCCGAGGCCGGGGATTGCCGAGAGCAGGGTATCGATGCTCGACGGGTAAATGTTGACGCCGCGAAACTTGAACGTGTCGTCGGAGCGCCCCTTGATTCGCGAGTGGCGCGGCAGCAGCGAACCGCAGCTGCACGATCCGGGGATGATGCGGGTGATGTCGCGGGTACGGTAGCGGAGCAGCGGCGCTGCCTCCTTGCAGAGAGTGGTGACCACCATCTCTCCCCATTCGCCGTCGGGAAGCAGCTGGAGCGTCTCCGGATCGACGATCTCCAGCAGATAGTAGTCGCCCCAGTAGTGGATGCAGTCGTGATCCGGGCACTCGATGCCGGTGCCGGGGCCGTACAGTTCGGTGAGGCCGGTGATGTCGAACAGCTCGGCGCCGCCGAACAGCTCGGAGATCTTCTGGCGCATCGACACCGAGGAGCGCTCCGAACCGTAGATGATCTTTTTGACCGCAATCCGGTCGGCGATGCCGCGGTGGTGGATTTCTTCGGCCATCAGCAAGGCCATCGAGGCGGTGGAGCAAAAGACCGTCGCCTGGAAATCGAGAAGGAATTGCAGCTGCAGGTCGAGGTTCCCGGGTCCGGCCGGGATCGCCAGGGCGCCGAGCTTCTCGGCGCCGAGCTGGAAGCCCATGCCGGCGGTCCAGATGCCGTAGCCGACGGCAATCTGCACCCGGTCGAGGGGCGTGACGCCGGCCATTTCGTAGCAGCGGGCGAAAAAGTGCACCCAGTCGTCGAGGTCCTTCTGGGTGTAGGCCAGCACCTTGCGCTTGCCGGTCGTGCCGGAGCTGGCGTGGATGCGCACGATCTGCTCGAAGGGGACGGCGCGCAGCGGGAACGGGTAGCCGTCGCGCAGATCGTCGGCGCCGGTGAACGGCAGGCGTTGCAGGTCGGCGAGGGTGGCGATCGACTCCGGCGTGATGCCGGCGGCGTCGAGCCGCTCGCGGTAGAAGGCGGAGCCCTCGTAGGCGTGACGCACCGTCCACTGCAGCCCCTTGAGCTGGTGGGCGGCCAGCTCTCCGCTGCTGGCAAACGCTGGCATGAAAGTGTGGTGGCTCATGTCCGGTTTCTCGAGACGGATGTTGGTGAGGCCGGCCGCGCCGAGGCGGCTGGCCGCCGGATTTTGCGCCGAAGCGGCGCCGAGAAAGGCCCGGCGCAGCCCCGGGTCGGCCAGCAGCCGAGAGCTCGCGCCGTGGTCGACGATGCGGCCGTTGGCCAGCAGGTAGGCACGGTCGGAGGCAGTCAGCGCCCGCGCCGCGTTCTGCTCAACCAGCAGGATGGTGGTGCCGGCGCGGCTCAGCTGGTGGATGATAGCAAAAATTTCGTCGGTCACCAAGGGCGCCAGTCCCAGGGACGGCTCGTCGAGCAACAGCAGGCGCGGCCGGGCCATCAACGCCCTGCCCATGGCGACCATCTGCTGTTCCCCCCCCGACATGGTGGCGGCGCGCTGCTCGATACGCTCGGCCAAACGCGGAAAGCGCGCGCAGACCTCGGTGAGGCGCCGGTCGATCTCGGCTTCGGCAAGCTGCAGGGCGATGCCGCCGAGGCGCAGGTTCTCGCGCACGCTGAGGTTGCCGAACAGCTCGCGCCCCTCGGGGGAAAGTGCCAGCCCGTGGCGGACCATGCGTGCCGGGGCCTGGCCGGTGACCTCCGTGCCGTCGACCAGGATGCGTCCGGCGCTCGGCTTGACCAGCCCCATCAGCGCGCGCAGCAGCGTGGTCTTGCCGGCACCGTTGGCGCCGACCAGGGCAACGGTTTCACCGGCCGCCACCTGCAGGTCGAGACCGCGCAGCGCCTCGGCGGCCCCGTAGTGGATATGCAGGTTCTCAACGGTCAGCATACGCTTCAGGCGACCAGGCTGGACTTGCCCAGGTAGGCTTCCAGCACCAGGGGGTTGCGGCGCACCTCGTCCGGGGTGCCCTGGGCGATGCAGCGGCCGCCGTCAAGCACCACCACCCGGTCGGCGATGCTCATCACCAGGTCCATGTCGTGTTCCACCAGCAGCACCGTGTACCCCTGCGCACGCAGGCGGCGGATCTCGCCGCCGACCGCCGCGGTCTCGGCGGCGTTGAGCCCGGCCACCGGCTCGTCGAGGAGCAGCAGTCGTGGCTCGCTGACCACCGCGCGGGCCAGTTCCACCCGCTTGCGGTCACCGTAGGCGAGGGCACTGACCGGCCACTCGGCCAGGGCCGTCAGGCCGAAGCGATCGAGCGCAGCCAGGGCGGTGAGCCGCAGCCGCCGTTCGCGGTTGCGCAGCGCCGGCGGCCGCAGCAGGGCGCCGAGCAGGCTCCCCCCGGCGGCAACGGTCAACCCGCACAGGACGTTGTCGAGCACCGACAGGCGCGGGAAAAGCCGCAGGTTCTGGAAGGTCCGCGCCACCCCCAGGGCGGCCACGCGATGTGCCGGCAGACCGGTGATGATACGGCCGGCCAGCAGGACCTCGCCGGTATCGGGACGGTCGACGCCGGTGGCGCAGTTGATCAGAGTGCTTTTCCCGGCGCCGTTCGGGCCGATCAGCGCCGTCACTTCTCCCGCCGCGGCACGGCAGGATACCGTGTCGAGAGCCGGCAGGCCGCCGAAATTGCGGCAGAGGTTGCGTATCTCAAGCATGGCGAGCCTTCCAGCGCGCCAGTCGCAGCCGTGCCAGGTCAATCAGGCCGGTGACCAGCCCCTGCGGCAGGAAGATCAGCACGCCAACCAGGATCGCGCCATGAACGATCTCCTTGAACTGTTCGAAGCGGTCGATCCACTCCGGCAGCCAGGTGAGCAGCGCCGCACCGAACAGGCTCCCCCATACCGAGCCGAGCCCGCCGACCACCACCATGGTAACGAAATCGACCGAAGCGAAGAGACTGAAGGTCTCCGGCCCGAGAAAACCGAACCCGTGGGCATACAGGGCGCCGGCCAAGGCAGCGAAGGCTGCCGACAGGACGAAGACCTTGATCTTGGCGGCACGGATGTCGACACCGCAGGCCGCCGCCGCCAGCTCATCGCCGGCGACCGCCGCCAGGCCGCGGCCGACGCCGCTGCGCACCAGGTTCAAGGCCATGGTCAGGCAGAGCAGCGCCACCCCCCACACCAGGTAGTGCAGGCGCAGGTCGCTGGCAAAGGCGAAGGAGCCGATGGCCAGCGGCCGGATGCCGGCATAACCGCTTGGCCCGCCGGTCAGGGCGTCCCACTGCACCAACACCAGGTAGACGACCAGGTTGAAGCCCAAGGTGGCCATCGCCAGGTAATGCCCGTGCAGACGCAGAGCAGGGATGCCGACCAGCAGGGCGATCAGTGCGGCAGCCAGCACCGCCAGCAGCAGAGAGAGCCAGGGGTTGACCCCGGCCTCGCCGCTGAGCAGGGCCGAACCGTAGGCGCCGAGGGCGAAGAAGGCGGCATGGCCGAGGGAGATCTGGCCGGCATAGCCGATGAACAGGTTGAGGCCGAGAACCACGATGGCGTAGAGCGCGATCTGGTTGGTGACCCCCAGCAGGTAGGGGTTCCCCCACAGCGGCGGGTAGACGGCCAGCAGCAGGGTCAGGGCGCAGACCGACAGCCCGGTGCGGTGCAGGTAGATGAAGTAGAGGAGTTTATCCTTGTTGGTCATGGTCTGTTAACAGCATGGGGGGTGAGGAGAACCAGCAAGCCTACCCCCTCGGATCACGGAAGGACCCCTCTCTCCTCACGCCTCACTCCTCACCGGTTCCCATTTCGAGCCCCTTGACAAACGCCGCCAAATTGGCGTCGACCAGTTTCGGCGGGGAGATGGCCCGGATGGTCGC
>JBFYXI010000160.1:0-2939 GCA_041310635.1 Desulfuromonadaceae bacterium
CAGGGCCAAGCCGGTGGTTTGCAGAAGACCTTTACGTTGTGTTCTCATGGTTTGTTGCCTCCTCAGCACGAATTCAGTGTTGAATTGCCACTTCCTAATGTTAGAAAAACTGTCAACAATAACCGCCCCTGTAAGTCGCCCGCAGGGAATTGCCCAAATCATTTTACTATGTCATAGACATCTGTATAGCAAACTTTTGGCAATTGCCAAGGGGCTATCGGCGAAAACACCATAAAAATGGTCGCGAATTGTCGTATTGATCGCCAGTTGAATTTTTCCTGCCAGTGTCCGGCCGGGGATGGCGCGGCCCGGGACCAGCCCAAGCACTCTGCCACTGCCCGCTGCCGGAGAAAACTGATTGCGTTTTTGGCAGGTTGGGTTAGCATGGGGCTGATTTTTGCATCAGCCGCAAGCAGGATTGCGCGCGAGGGATCAAATGTCCGAACCGAACTCAAAACCAAAGCCAACGGTAACCCCATCCACTGCGGATTCCGCTTCCGCCGCGCCGCGGCCGGCGAGTTTCGTCCCGCCGGGCCTCGTCGACTACGAGCAACCCCTGCTCCGCTGCTTTTCCCTGGTCGCCGGGCTGCATGGCCACCCGTTGTCGACCATGGCCCTGCGCGCCGGGATGCCGCAGGGGAAGGAGCGTCCGCCCCTGGCGGCGGTGCTGCGGGCGGCGAACCAGGCCGGCCTGGCCGCAAGACTGATCCATCGTCCGCAAATCCGGGGGATTTCTCCCCTGACCCTGCCCTGCATCCTGCTCCTCAAAAACGATAACGCCTGTGTCCTGACCCGGCTCAGCGACAAGGGCGCCGAGGTTATTCTTCCGGAAGTCGGCGATGTCACCTCGACCCTGCCAGTGCCGCAGCTGCAGGAGCAATACAGCGGCTACACGGTGCTGGTACGCCCCGAAGGGCGCCTCGACCGGCGCGCCAGCGAGCTCGAGCAGATCGACACCAGGGCTTGGTTCTGGGGCAACATCCTGCGGTTCCTGCCGATCTACCGGCATGTTCTGCTGGCAACCGTGATCGTCAACCTGCTGGCCCTGGTCGGGCCGCTGTTCGTTCTCAACGTCTACGACCGGGTGGTGCCGAACAATGCCTTCGACACCCTCTGGGCCCTGGCGATCGGGGTGATGATCGCCTATCTCTTCGATTTCCTGTTGCGCAACCTGCGCGCCTATTTCGCCGACGTCGCCGGGAAAAACGCCGACGTGTTGATCGCCAGCCGTCTGATGCAGCAACTGACCGGGATGCGGCTCGACCATCGCCCCGATTCGGTCGGCACGCTGGCCAACAACCTGCGCGAATTCGAAACGCTCAGGGAGTTCTTCAGCTCGACCACCTTAATGGCCCTGGTCGATCTCCCCTTCATTTTCATCTTCATTGCCCTGATCGGCTACCTGGGCGGCTGGCTGGCCCTGGCACCGCTGATTGCCGTGCCCCTGGTCATCCTGGTCGGCATGGCGATGCAGCGCTCGTTCCACAAAGTGGTCAATGACGCTTACCGCGAGGGTGCCCAGAAGAATGCTCTGCTGTTCGAGGTGATCAACGGTCTGGAAACGGTCAAAACCAGCATGGCCGAAGGGCAGGTGCAGAAGCGCTGGGAAGAGGTGGTCGGCATCAATGCCCGCTCCACCGGGCGGGTCAAGGCCCTGGCCAACTTTTCCATGACCTTTTCCCAATCGGCGGCGCAGCTGGTCGGACTGGTGATCATCGTCGGCGGGGTCTATCTGATTGCCGACGGCAAGATGACCCTGGGCGGGCTGATTGCCTGCAACATCCTGGTCGGCCGGGCCATGGCGCCCCTCGGCGCGGTCGCTGCCATGCTGACCCGCCTGCAACAGTCGCGCACGGCCTTGAAGTCGCTGGAACAGTTGATGGAAATTCCCAATGAGCGCCCGCTCGGTCAGGAGTTCATTCGCGCCAAGGAGCTGGCGGCTTCGCTGGAGTTCAGCAAGGTCCATTTTCAATATCCCAACGCTCAGGTCCCTGCCCTGCAGAACGTGTCGCTGCAGATCGGCGCCGGCGAGAAAGTGGCCGTCATCGGCCGAACCGGCTGCGGCAAAAGCACCGTCGGCCGGCTCTGTCTCGGCCTCTACCTGCCGCAGCAGGGGAGCGTCCGCCTCGGCGGTATCGATCTGCGCCAGCTGCACGTGGCCGATCTGCGCCACCGCATCGGCTATGTCAGCCAGGATCTGCAGCTGTTCTACGGCAGCATCCGCGAGAACATTACCTTTGGCGCCCCCTATGCGGACGGCGCGGCGATTTTGCGCGCGGCGACCCTGGCCGGGGTGACCGATTTCGTGCGCGGCCATCCGTCGGGGTTCGACTGGCAGGTCGGCGAGCGCGGCGCCAATCTTTCCGGGGGGCAGCGTCAGGCCCTGGCGATTGCCCGCGCCCTGCTGCTCGATCCGGAGATCATGATCTTCGACGAGCCGACCAGCGCCATGGACAACTCGGCCGAAGCCCTGTTCCGGCAGCGTCTCGGCACGATTCTCGAGGGGAAGACCCTGCTGCTCTTCACCCACCGCACCAGCATGCTCCAGTTGGTGGACCGCGTTATTGTCATGGACGGCGGCAAAGTGGTGGCTGACGGTCCGAAAACCCAGGTACTCAAGGCCCTGCATGACGGCAAAATCGCAACGGTCCGCTAGCGGAGAACTTTCATGGCTGTGAGCAATCCCGAGAACAAGCCGCGGCAATCAGCCTATCAAGGGTGGCTGCGCCTCTTCCGCGAGGAGGAAGACCTGCTGTACATGAGCGAGGTCGATGCCGCCATCCACCGCCGCGGTCATGACTTTGCCTACCTGCTGACCGTGATTGTCGTGGCCCTGTTGCTGATCTTCCAGGTCTGGGCGGCCTTCACCAAGCTTGACGAAGTGACCCGCGGCATGGGGCAGGTGATCCCTTCCCAGCGGGTGCAGGTCATCCAGAATC
>JBFYXI010000204.1:0-2952 GCA_041310635.1 Desulfuromonadaceae bacterium
GACGGTTTGACGCAGGCGCTCTCGATCCTGCGGCAGGTCCAGCAACAGGCGCGGGGCGGTGATCACATAGAGCGGCAGCGCGTCGAAGGCGGTATCGGCCGCCGCACAGATCCCTTCGAGTCTTTGCCGGACGACGCGGTGCGAGTCCTCGGCGGGGAACAACAGCACCGGACCGCTATTGCGAACCGGGAAGCGGCGCAGGCAGCAACTGCCGGAGGCTACGCTGACGGCCATGTCCAAAGCCAGGAAGCTCTTGCAGCACTTCGGCTCGCCGCCCAGGATGCCTACGGCCTGTTCGGCCCACAGCCCTTCGATGAGCCATGGCGGCCGGTCGGTTCCTTCCTTCAGGTCACAGGCCCGCGTGACCGGCAGCCCCGATTCGGTTGCAGAGGAGCGCTTCACGGCTTGGCTCTTTGTTGGGCCGGCTTCGGTGGCAGGGCGAAGACCTCGAAGTAGAGCTTCTCGTCGAGTTGATCCTGTTCGCGTTGCAGGGCGGCAGCCAGCAGGTCGTTGGCCATGGTGGTCAACACGCGGTAGTTGCCGGCCGCGTGCTCGCAGAGCGCGTCAACGACCGCGGCGGCGATCAGCCTTGGGTTGCCGGCCTTCTTCAGATGGTTCAGCAGACCGTCTTTGAGTTGCTGTGCGCTGAGCGTTTCGCAGCGCAGGCGGCAACGGATACGACTGGCCACCGGCAGCAGATCGTCGCTTTGCAGTTTCTTGACCAGCCGCTCGTCGCCGGCCAGCACGACGGTCAACATCGAGCGGGAGTCCAGTTCCGCACTCGACAGCATGCGCAGTTCGCACAACACCCCCGGACTCATCGCCTGGGCCTCGTCGATCAGCAGCACCGGCCGGTATAGCGAAGCCTCGATGTGCGCCTGCCATTTCTGCCTGAGCACTTTGGCGCCGCCCCAGCGATTGCTGGCCGTCAGCGTCACGCCGAACAGGTCGCCCAGTTCACGGTAAAAGTCGGCCACCGAGGCCTGAGGCCGAGACAGGACCCCGACGGTGATATCGCGCAGCGATCCGAGCCGATCGGCCAAGATGCGCAACGCCGAACTCTTTCCCGTACCCGGCCCGCCGCTGATCATGGCGAATCCCCCTTCGTTGATCTGGTTTTCGATCCGCCAGCAGAAGGTTTCGATCTGCGGGGTCGGCAGCAGGGCCGAAGTCGGCACTTCCTGGCAGAACGGGTTGTATTTCAAGGCGTACAGGGCCAGCAGTTTCTTACTCATCGGTTGCAGTCCTTTCGGGTCGGTTTTCCTTTTTCGGCAAGTAGGCGGGCGGCAGGCCGGTGGCGGCGTACTCGGCGATGAGCTTGCGCAGCAGCGGGGCCATGCACCCATCGGCTTCAGCCGCGACGGGCGCCGTCGGCTCGATCAACGGCTCCTTGAAGCGACGGAGTCCCTCCGCGTTCTTGTGCTTGTCCAGCGGATAGAGTCGGCAGAGCACCTGCCCGGTGCGCGGATCGGCCAGATAGACATACGACAGATCCCAGGAGGCGAAGCGCACGCTCACCCGCGGCAGATGCCGGTAATGCGACGGCAGCTCGAAGCGCACGCCTTCAAGCGTCAGCGTCCCGTCGCTGCGACGTTGCGAGCGCTCGACCTGCGCGGTGAACGCCTGCCGCAGAGGATCGCTGGCAGGACAAGGCCGGCCGACATCTCGGACCGTCACGAACCGTTGCAGCGGCGTCTGGCCCAACTCACTGTGAACCTTGCGGTTGTACTCCATCTCGATCCAGGCCTGTGTCGCTTCGTTAAGTTGAGCCAACGTCAGATCCTTGCAGCCCTCCAGCATGGCCAGCAGCCGGCCTTCGACCTGCCCCCAGAACACCTCCTGCTTGCCGTTCTGATACGCGCTGTAGGGCAAGGTCTTCTCGTGAAAGACGCCGAGGCGCTGGAGCCCCTGCACGGTCTCGGCGGCGATCATCGCCGCGCCGTTGTCGGTCATCAGCGCCCGCGGCAGACCGCGCTTCTCGATGCCCTGGCAAAGCCCGTGGACCAGGTTCTCCGCGGTCTCGGCCAAGTACCACTGCGCGTGGCAGCACAGCCGGCTGTTATCGTCGAGCATCCCCAGAAGGTCCGGATAGGCCCACTGGCCGTCGGACAACAGCACCGGCAGGGAACCGTTATGGAAATCCAGATGCCACAAGGCGTTGACGTATTCGCTCTCGTAGGAACGGACCTCAAACTGCTCGAAGCGCGCTTCGGCGGCCTTTGCGCCGGCGGTATGGCCCCGGCCGCGGCGCTGGCGCTTCAGCAGGCCGTGGGCCTTCATGAACCGGCGCACGGAGGGATAGGAAGGCGTTTTGCCCAACTTCCGGTTGCTCTTGACCAGCGCGGCCAGGTTGTCGGCATGAAGCTGATAACTCCAGCTCGGATGCTGCCGGTACTGACTGAGCAGCTCGCCGCGCAGTTCCTGGCCCAGGCTTGGATACGAGCCGCGATCTTCGCGGACCTTGCGCGCCAACACGCCCACCGGATCCCGCGGCTCCTTCAGCGCCTTGTAGTACCATCGCTCGATCGTCGAGACACCCAACGCGACCCCTTGCCCCGTGATCGGGTGCCGCCACTTCTTTTGCGCCAGCCGCCGCAGTTCGTCCCGCAACTCCCCGCGTCGCGGCGGCGCCGCCAGCAGCGGCCCGATCACACTGAAGCGAAAGTGCGCCCACCGTTCGTCGCCTGCCTCGGGCGACGTCCCACGCGGGCCTCTCGACACATCCCGGTCCTCCGGCATCGCTGTCCTCCTTTCGGCCCGTCCGTCCGGGCCCTTCTGTTTGCGATGCCGGCGGTTCTACTACAGCCCTGACGGGCGGTTCGACTCGCGTCCTCTGCGGGAGACAAAAGACCCTCACATAACGGCCACCCCCTTACGCCCCGGCGCCGTGATCGGCGCCAGAAACTCCAACAGTTTCACCAGACCTTCCCGGTACTGCGCCCCGAACGTTTC
>JBFYXI010000241.1:0-8733 GCA_041310635.1 Desulfuromonadaceae bacterium
CGGCACGTGCTGAAATCTTGACTTGGCGGGCGGTTCCGCATAAGTTGTGAAATTCGTTTTGAGCTCGAAATGCCGCTTGGAGCCAGGCTATGGATTACAAAGACACCATCAATCTTCCCGTCACCGATTTCCCGATGCGCGCCAGCCTGCCTCAGCGCGAGCCGGAGATCCTCAAGCACTGGGAAGCGCTGCAGCTCGACCATCGGGTCAGTGAGCCGCAAGCGGACAAACCGAACTTCACCCTGCATGATGGCCCCCCGTATGCCAATGGCCATATCCACATCGGTCACGCCCTCAACAAGATCCTCAAGGACATTGTGGTCAAAAGCCGGCGCATGCAGGGCTTCTACGCGCCGTTCGTGCCGGGATGGGACTGCCACGGCCTGCCGATCGAGCTGAAGGTCGATCAGCAACTCGGCGAGAAGAAGCGGACTATGAGCAAGGTCGAAATCCGCCGCGAGTGCCGTGCCTACGCCCAGCACTGGATCGACATTCAGCGCGAGGAGTTCCGGCGCCTCGGTGTGTTCGGCGACTGGCAGCATCCCTACCTGACCATGAGCCATGCCTATGAAGCGGCCACCGCTCGCGAGCTGGCCCGCTTCGCCGAGCGCGGTGGGCTTTACAAGGGGAAGAAGCCGGTGCACTGGTGCTCCTCCTGCGTAACCGCCCTGGCCGAGGCCGAGGTCGAGTACGGCGACCATTCCTCGCCGTCGATTTTCGTCAAGTTCCCCTACAACGACACTTTGCCAGACGGGCTGGAAGCCCTGGCCGGCAAGCCGGTCGCCTTTGTGATCTGGACCACCACCCCGTGGACCATCCCCGCCAACCTGGCGGTGGCCCTCAATCCCGAACTGCCTTATGTCGCGGTCGAATCCGCGGGGGAACTGCTGGTCATGGCCGAAGGGCTGGCCGCCAGGGTTTTCGCCGAGATCGGCCGGCCGATGGGCGCGGTCGTCGCCACCTTCGAGGCCGCAGCCTTCGAGGGGAAGAAGTGCCGCCACCCCCTCTACGACCGGCCCTCGCTGCTGGTCCTCGGTGACTACGTGACCCTGGAGGCCGGCACCGGCTGCGTGCACACCGCCCCGGGCCACGGCCATGACGACTACCAGACCGGTCTGCGCTACGGTCTGGAGATTTACAACCCGGTCGACGACCATGGCCGCTACCTGCCCGGCCTCGAGCTGTTCGGCGGACAGAAGGTGCCGGCAGTCAACCCGCAGGTCTCGGCGAAACTCGTCGAAGTCGGCGCGCTGCTGCACGAGGGGAAGGTCTCCCACAGTTACCCGCACTGCTGGCGCTGCAAGAAGCCGATCATCTTCCGCGCCACCGAACAGTGGTTCATCGCCATGGAAGCCAACGACCTGCGCGGCCAGGCGCTGAAGCACATCAATGACGCGCGCTGGATCCCCCACTGGGGGCGCGAGCGGATCTACAACATGATCGCCAACCGCCCCGACTGGTGCATCAGTCGCCAGCGCAGCTGGGGGGTGCCGATCACCGCCTTCTACTGTACGCAGTGCGGCGAGGCGCTGGCCGACGGCCAGGTGATGCACCATGTCGCCGACCTGTTCGAGCAGGGGGGCAGCGACCTGTGGTTCGAGAAGGAGGCCGCCGAGCTGCTCCCCGCCGGGACCGTCTGCAAAAGCTGCCGCGCCGGCGAGTTCCGCAAGGAGATGGACATCCTCGACGTTTGGTTCGACTCGGGGGTTTCCCATGCGGCAGTGGTCGAGCAACTCCCCCAGCTCGCCTCCCCGGCCGATCTCTACCTGGAGGGGAGCGACCAGCACCGCGGCTGGTTTCACTCCAGCCTGCTGGCGGCGGTCGGCACCCGCGGCACCGCGCCGTACAAGGCGGTGCTGACCCACGGCTTCGTCCTCGACCAGGAGGGACGGCCGATGTCGAAATCGGTTGGCAACGTGGTCGCCCCGGAAGCAGTCATCAAGAAGTTCGGCGCCGAAATCCTGCGCCTGTGGGTGGCTACCCAGGACTACCGCAACGACACGCGGGTCGGCGACAACATCCTGCAGCAGGTTGCCGAGGCCTACCGGCGCATCCGCAACACCGCCCGCTACATCCTCGGCAACATCCACGACTTCGACCCGGCGCGCGACAGCGTGCCGCATGCGGAGATGCTGGCCATCGACCGCTGGGCGCTGAGCAAGCTCAAGGGGCTGGCCGACCGGGTGCAGAAAGCCTATGACGACTACGAGTTCCATGACCTCTACCACGCCGTGCACAACTTTTGCACCGTGGAGATGGGCGCCTTCTACCTCGACGTCCTCAAGGACCGGCTCTATACCGCGCCGGCGAAAAGCCTCGAGCGGCGCAGCGCACAGACTGCCATGTATGCGATTCTCGACACCCTCACCCGCCTGGTCGCGCCGGTGCTCTCCTTCACCGCCGACGAGATCTGGGGGTATCTGCCGGGCGAGCGCGCGGCCAGCGTGCACCTGAGCAGCTTCCCGCGGCTCGCGCCGGAACTGAGCGACCCGGCGCTGGAGGCCCGTTTCGAGCTGCTGCTGGCGGTACGCGGCGAGGTTTCCAAACTGCTCGAGCAGGCCCGCACCGCCAAGCTGATCGGCTCGGGACTGGAAGCACAAGTAATGCTGGCCGCCGAGACCGGACCGCTGCGCGATCTGCTGCAGGCCGAAAGCATGGAACTGGCCACCCTGTTCATCGTCTCCCGGGTCGAACTGGCCGACCGTCTGGTCGACGGCGCGCGCAGCGAACTGCTGCCGGGACTGGCTATCCGCATCGAGCGGGCCGAGGGGGAGAAATGCCCGCGTTGCTGGAACTACGCAACGGCGATCGGCACCAGCTCGGAGCATCCGGAACTGTGTCCGCGCTGCACCAAGGCGTTGACGGCTTAGGGGCGCAATTCATTGCGCCCAGGGCGAGATAAATCACGCCCAAACATTGCTGCACACAGAAAGCTGTTTGTGAACCGTTACCGACTCCTCGCCATCGTCACCGCCGTCATCCTGGTCCTCGACCAGGTGACCAAGCTGTACGTCGATGCCCGTTTCGAACTGTACGAATCGGTGCCGGTGATCAAGGGCTGGTTCCACCTCACCTACATCCGCAACAAGGGCGCCGCCTTCGGCATCTTTGCCGACAGCGCGGTGCGCATCCCCTTCTTCATCGGCGTGACGATTATTGCCCTGCTGGTCATTATCTGGTATCTGCGGCGCCTGCGCGCCGATCAGCAGCTGGCTACCTTCGCGCTGGCGCTGGTCTTTGCCGGGGCCCTCGGCAACCTGATCGACCGGATTCGCCTCGGCGAGGTCATTGACTTCCTAGACGTCTTCTGGGGCCGTCACCACTGGCCGGCCTTCAACGTCGCCGACTCGGCGATCTGTATCGGCGTCGCCCTGCTGATCTGGGAGATGTGGCAGGAGGAGCGGCGGATAAAGCAGGAAAAATCTGCTGTCACCGAGGAGGACCGGTTATGACCATCCGTCGATTGACAGCCTTTCTGCTCGTTGCAGGCTTGCTGCTGACGGGGTGTGAAACCCTGAGAGGGGCGGAACGTGACCTGCAGAAAGGCAGCACCTGGTTCGAGGAACGTGTCGAGCAGGCACGGTAAACAACTGCGCTGATGAAACGCAAAGGCCCTCGTGTACAACCAAGCCGTTTACCTAAGGTGTGTAAAAATCGCTTGATATGACGCCCAAACTCTCTCGTCTTCTGCTAGGGGGGGGGTCCTTATGGCTTCACGTAAAAACAGCAAGCCGACGGTAGTGTAAAGAATCTTTCGCTTTTTCTCGGCAGTGCCTCGTCGGTCTAGCTTGCCTCCGCCGCGATCGCCAGTTCCAGGTCCTGTTCTTTTAGCAAATCCAACTCAACTTTGGATTCAGGGCGCTTTGTATTGCGTTGCAATGATGTGGCCTGCGTCAAAAAATACTCCCCTAGGATGATTTAAGCGTTTTTTGTAGGGGTTGCACGCTTTAATTCCCACCAAAGGGAATTTTTGATTGCAAAACCCGTGATAGTTTGTTAAATACCCACTAAAGGGTATTTATGGGGGTTGACCATGGCCAAAAAAGTCGTACCAATGCCGACGCCAAAGCAGGACGGCACACTCGATCCGGCAATGCTCGGGGCTTTTGTGCGGGCGCGGCGGACTCAAAGCGGATTGACTATCCATGAGACTGCGGCACTTTGCGGGGTCACAGTCAAGATGCTGAGTGCGCTCGAGAGGGCGACGGCGGATATCGGGCTTGCTAAAGCTCTTCATATTTGCCACAAACTTGGCGTCTCTTTGCGCGTCGACCCGTGGAGTCCCCTGCCATGATGCCGCTGTATGTGTTTCATAAGCGTGATTTCGTCGGCACTATCCTACTCGACGAGCGAGCCGAGACGTACTCTTTGGAATACCACTCTGGCTGGCTTGAGACAGGTGGCGTCCTGATATCGCCACATCTCGTGGCAGAAGGGAGCCCTTCCGATGCGATCAGAAATTTTCTCGCCAACCTTCTGCCAGAGGGAGAACGACTTAAGGAGCTGTCCATGCTCCTTCATATATCGACTGGGAACGTCTTCGGCCTCGTTGCGAAAATTGGTATGGACACGGCGGGCGCTTTGTCTTTTCACTCCACCGCCAACCCTGATTGGGGTCAGACAAACTATCGTCGAATTCCCGCCGAAGAACTTTACAATCGTATCAAGGAACGATCTAGGACGCCCATTATGCTATGGGACGGCAAGCCACGCCTCTCCATGGCGGGAGTTCAGGAAAAGCTTCCTGTCATTATCGCGTCCGACGGTGAGATGGGGTTAGGAGAAGGCGATCTGGCGTCCACCCACTTGCTTAAATTCGGGAAGCGCCCGGATATGCACCTGGTTGTCAATGAATTTGTCTGCATGGACTTGGCGAGGCAGTGCGGCCTGGATGTCGCCGAGGCAAAGATTGCCCGCAGGGGCGAACCGGTTTTGGTGGTGAAACGATTCGACCGCATAATGGAGGACGGTGTCGTCCGACGTCTCCACGTCATCGACGGCTGCCAACTATTGAATCTCCCTCCAACCTTCAAGTATGAGCGTCCGTTCGCAACACCTGATTACAGGGGAGGTGCAAGCCTCCCAAAGCTTTTTGACGCTTGCGATCATTGCCAGGTACCGGCCAAGGCCACTCGCAGCCTTTTGGATTGGGTCTTATTTCAGCTTCTGGTAGGAAATACGGATGCACATGCCAAAAACATCTCCTTTTTTGTCAACCGCTCAGGAATAACCCTGGCACCAGCTTATGACATTCTCAATATTCAAAAATACGCTGACATACACGACCAGGAACTTGCCATGGCCTTCGGGGATGAATTTGAATTGGCGGCAATCAAGCCGTACGATGTACTAGTGATGGTCGAGATGTGCCACCTTCCCGTGAAACTCGTCGGAACCGCCTTAAACAGGTTGTGCGCCAAATTGTCGAAAGCGCTTGACCAGGCCGACTACTCCACCGTTCTACACGAAGAAGAGAAGGTTTTTGCTAGAGATTTGATGGGATTGATCCGCGGCAACATTGAACACTGCCTGCCCATTGTGAAGGAATTGCCAAAAATTTCCCGATACGAGAATAGGGCCTGACCTTTCCCCCAACATTTGTGAATAGAGCTTTTGTTTAATAAACAGGCTCCCCTTGCCTTGCACGGAAAGCCTGTTTTTCTGTTTTTGGCTTCAGTGTTTCAACTAGGCGAGAATTGTCTACCCCCTTTTCGAAAGCCTGATTGATTTACACACATTAGGTAAACGGCTTGGTGTACAACGGGGGCCTCTTTCTGTCAATCGCAAGCGAGTCGGCTGATGAGCAGGTTTCCGTTGAGGGTCTTTTCGTCAGCCTTTCAGCAGATCCGCGGCAGTTGTTCCCCCGTTAGCATCTCGATGGCCCGCATGCCGCCGATGGCGGTGCGCATGCGCACTTTGCCACCGCGCTCCCCGAGAACCTCGCCAATCACCGCCGGTCCCAGCGTGTCGGCCGGCGCGTGTCGGTGCATGATTGCCAGGGCGGCAGCCGCCGCCGCAGGCGCCACGCAAGCCAAAAGTTTCCCCTCGTTGGCGACATAGAGCGGGTCGAGGCCGAGGATCGCACAGGCTCCGGCCACTGCCGGGCTGACCGGCAGAGCGGTCTCGTCGATGGCGATGGCGACATCGGACTGACGGGCGATCTCCTTGAGGGTGGTTGCCACCCCGCCGCGGGTCGGGTCGCGCAACACGTGCACCGCGCCGCCGAGTTCCGTGACCAGATCATGCACCAGCTCGTGCAGCGGCGCGCAATCGGAAACAATCGGCGCGGTCAGTGCCAACCCCTCCCGGGAGGCCAGCACCGCCATGCCGTGATCGCCGAACGGCCCGTTGATCAACACCCGGTCGCCAGGGCGGGCACCGCTGCCCTTGATATCCAGCGTATGGACGAGCACGCCGATGCCGGCGGTGTTGATGAACAACCGGTCGGCCTTGCCGCGCGGCACCACCTTGGTGTCGCCGGTGACGATCCGCACCCGGCAGCGATCGGCGGCGGCGCGCAGGCTCTGCAGCACCTTTTCAAGCTCGACGACCGCCAGCCCTTCCTCGAGAATCAGGCCGACACTGATGCACAACGGCCGGGCTCCGGCCATCGCCAGGTCGTTGACCGTACCGTAGACTGACAGGGAACCAATGTCCCCGCCGGGGAAAAAGAGCGGGTCGACGACATAGGAATCGGTGGTGAACGCCAGCCGTCCGTGCACCGGCGCCAGTACCGCAGAATCGTCTTGGTCGCGCGGGTCGACCCCGCAAAGGAGCGGTACCACCAGTTCGTCGAGCAGACGATGACTGAGCGTCCCGCCGCTGCCGTGGCCGAGGAGAATGATGTCGTTGTCCATAGCAATCCTGGGTTACTGGTTGCTGGTAATTGGTTTTTAGTTTTTCGCCAGTCACCATTAACCGGCAACCCGCCTTTAACCGTACCTGTACTCCGCCGCGCAGGTGCCTTCGCTGGACACCATGCACGCACCGACCGGCTCCTCCGGGGTGCAGACGCTGCGGAACAGGGGGCAGTCGCGCGGACGCGCCTTCCCCTTGAGGACGTCGCCGCACCGGCAACCGACGTGCTCGCGCGGCGGCTCCACCGTCACCGGCAATTGCAGCGCTGCATCGAAAGCGGCGAATTCCTCGCGCAGGCGCAGGCCACTGCCGGGGATTGTGCCGATGCCGCGCCAGTCGGCGGCGCACGCTTCGAACACCTCGTCGATCAGGGCCTGGGCCTTGCGATTCCCCTGCGGCTTGACCACGCGGCGGTACTGGATCTCGACCCGCGCCGCGCCGGCGACAATCTGGCGCGCCAGCATCAGCACGCCCTGGAGAATGTCGAGGGGCTCGAAGCCGGTGATCACGCACGGCACCCGACACTGTTCGGCCAGTACCTGGTAGGCGTCGGCACCGATAACCGCCGAGACGTGGGCCGGGCAGAGATAGCCGTCGACCTGCAACTCCGGATCGCTGGCCAGCACCCCCATCGCCATGGGGATGGTCTTGTGGGCGCAGAGAACCATGAAGTTGTGCAGGTCTTTGCGCCGGGCCGTGACTAGTGCGCCGGCGGTAGCCGGGGCGGTGGTCTCGAAGCCGACGCCGAGGAAAACCACGGTCTGATCCGGGTGTTTTTCCGCCAGGGCGACCGCATCGAGAGGCGAATAGACCACTTTGACGGTGCCACCGACGGCCTGTTCGCGCTGCAGGCTGCTGGTGGAGCCAGGCACCCGCACCATGTCGCCGAAGGTGGCGATGATGGTGCCGGGACGACGAACCACGGCCACGGCATGATCGACATAGCCGACCGGGGTGACGCACACCGGACACCCTGGCCCCGAGATCAGCTGGATCTGGTCAGGAAGCAGGGAGCGCAGGCCGTGCTGGCAGATGGACATGGTGTGCGTACCGCACACCTCCATCAAGGTCAGGGTGCCGGGGTAATTCGCAAGCGTGCGCCGGATCGCAACGATTTGGCCGTGCGCCAGTTCCGGGTCGCGGAACGGGGCGAACAGGCTCATTCGGAGAGGCGTTCCGCGTCGAGAGCGGCGCGCAACACCTCAAGAGTCAGCTGCGCCTCCACCTCGTCGATCTTCTCGATGGCGAAACCGGCATGGATCAGCACATAATCACCGACCTGCACGTTGTCGAGCATCATCAGGCTGGCTTCGCGCTGAACGCCGTCGATCTCGCAGACCGCCAGATCGTCGCTGATCGCTTTAACTTGCATCGGAACGCCGAGGCACATGGATCGTTCGCTCCTTATCCCGCTCAGTGGAGAGTCAAGCGTCAAGACTCAAGAAAAATCAAAATCCTCTTCTTGGCGCTTGTCTCTTTTATCTTGAGTCTCTTTTTCTCCTCACCCTGGCCCCCAACCATGCATACCATTCCTGCAGTCCCTCCCCGCTTCGACAGGAGAGCTCGAAGATCGCCAGCCGCGGGTTGACCTGGTGGGCGAACGCCTTGCAGCACTCCAGGTCGAAGTCGACATGGGGGAGCAGATCGGTCTTGCTGATCAGCAACAGGCTCGCCGCCTGGAACATATGCGGATACTTGAGCGGTTTGTCTTCCCCTTCGGCGACCGAAAGGAGGACGACCTTGTGATCTTCGCCAAGATCGAAGCCCGCAGGGCACACCAGGTTGCCGACGTTCTCGATCACCAGGATATCGGTCCGGGGCAGATCGAAAGCCTCGCTGCCGTGAGCGACCTGGTGGGCGTCGAGATGACAACCG
>JBFYXI010000266.1:0-3050 GCA_041310635.1 Desulfuromonadaceae bacterium
GCGGCGGCAGGGTTGGGAGACCCCCGGGCACGGGAAGGCCTGTCCCATTTCATGGCGCTGATGAAAGTACAGTCTCTGCTGAAACTCCAGGAGCATTACACGGCGGTATTCGACATGGACCCTGCTGCCAGCCTGAACCTCACCTACCATCTCTTGGGCGACCGCGAGGATCGCGGCCGGGCGCTTGCGGAGCTGTTGGAAGCCTACCTGAAGGCCGGGTTCGAACCGGCCGTCAACGAGCTGCCGGATTTTCTGCCCCTGTTGCTCGAATTTTTGGCGGCCGCGCCGCAAGCCGAAACCCACGCGCCGATCCTGCGATGCCTGGCGGCCGTGCCCGCCCTGGCCGTCCGGCTGAAGGAGAGCGGCTCGCTGTATGCCGTTCCGCTGGAGCTGCTGTGCGGGGTGTTTCCCGAAACAACGGATGTTCCCCGATCGCCGGCCGGGGCCCCGACCGGCGCTTAAGGAGGCTGACATGAGCACGATCGATCTGCTCGCGTTTGTGACGTTTCCCTACCTGTGCATAGCCGTTTTCGTCGTCGGCCACGGCTATCGCTACATTACCGACCGCTACGCCTGGAATTCCCACGGCAGCGAGCTCATCGAAAAGAAAACTCTTTTTTTCGGCGCCTATTTTTTCCATTTCGGGATTCTGGGCACCCTGGGGGGGCACGCCGCAGGACTGCTGATCCCCCAGACCGTGTTCGACATGGTCGGGATCGACACAGCCGCGCACACGGCCCTGGCGCACTACGCCGGAAGGGTGGTAGGGTCGGCCGCCTTCGCCGGCGTGCTGCTCCTGCTGGCGCGCCGGCTCTTCATCCGACGCATCCGCCTGATGACCACCGTCACCGACTTCATCGTCCTGTTCGGGCTGGCGTGCGTGACCGGTGTCGGCACCTTCAACGTCTTCTTCGGGGGCTTCCACGTGCTCGACACCATCGCGCCCTGGATCCGCGGCATCCTCACCCTGCAGCCCGACCCGGCCCTGATGGCTGCGGTGCCGCTCCAGTACAAACTCCACATCCTGGCGGCCTTGGCGCTGCTCGCCTTTTCTCCGTTCACGCGCCTGGTTCACATCTGGAGCGTGCCGCTGTTCTACATTTTCCGGCGGCCGCTCTTGTTCCGGCGGCGGGTGGTGGCGTGACAAGGGTGTGAGAAACGGCGCCTCAAGCCGTGATCCGGCGTTGCACAGCGCTTTGCAAATGCTCACATATAAAAATATACTGCGCTTTCCAAAGCGCCGCGCGCCTTGGCTGACGGCCTGATGCTTGCTTCTCAACACCCTTGTGAGAATAGAGCATAGCGGGTATCGGAGATTTTAAATGGCAAAAAATGACGAGAATGTTTGTTACGCGATCTCAAGTCCCCGCGCGGCGCTGGCGTGGACGACGCTGGCATTCTTCGCCGGTTTCGCCGGTGTTTCCGCCTTCGGGCCGATTGTCCCCAAGCTCAAGCAGGCCATGGACGTGGACCCTTTCCTGATGGGCATCCTGGCGGCTTCTCCCGCCCTGACCGGCTCGCTCCTGCGCATCCCGTTCGGGGCCATGGTCGACCGCATGGGCGGCAAGAAACCCATCCTGATTCTGCTGCTCCTGGCCGCCGCCGGCGTCGCCGGCATCACGTTTATGTTCAACCTGTCGCCAACCCCCCGGGCCTCCGACTACCCGTTTTTTCTGATCTTCGGCATTCTGTGCGGCTGCGGTATTGCGGTCTTCTCGGTCGGGGTGCCGGCGGTCTCCTACTGGTACCCGCAGCGCAAACAGGGGACTGCCCTCGCGGTCTACGGCGGGTTGGGGAACCTGGCGCCTGGAATGTTCGCCCTGCTGCTGCCCTACCTGGTGGTGGGCATCGGGTTTACCGGCTCCTACGTGCTGTGGCTGGTCGCGCTGCTGGCGATGACCTTCCTGGTCTTCACACGCATGAAGGACGCGCCTTATTTCCAATACAAGGAAATGGGCATGGACATCGACCCAGATGCGCTGCTGTTGGCCTGCGGCGAGGAACTGGTGCCGACCGGCAAGGCCATGGATTCCATCCGCAAGGCCGGCGCCGATTGGCGCACCTGGGTGCTGACTTATTTCTACTTCATCACCTTCGGCGGCTTCATCGCCCTCACGGTGTGGCTGCCCACCTTCTGGGCCGACGGCTTCAAGATCAGCCTCGTGCAGGCCGGCCTGTTCACGGCCGCCTTCTCCCTTTCGGCGAGCCTTCTGCGGGTTGTCGGCGGCATCGCCTCGGACAAACTGGGCGGCCTGCTGGTGGCCCGATTCTCCTTCGTGGTGGTGGCGGCCGGCTCCCTGGTGCTGATCTTAGGGGGGCGATCGATTGCCGCCGCTTTCTCGGGGCAGATGCTGCTGGCGCTGGGCATGGGGGTCGCCAACGCGGCGGTGTTCAAACTGGTGCCCAAATTCACTCCGAAGGCCGTGGGCGGCGCCGCCGGGATCATCGGCGGGCTGGGCGCCTTTGGCGGTTTCGTCCTGCCGCCGGCCCTGGGGCTATTTGTGCGGATGAACGGGGAACAGGGCTATGCCCAGGGGTTCTATATGTTCCTGGGGTTGGCGGTCTCGGCGCTGATCCTGTTCACGATCCTCAAGCGTTCGACCGCTGCGGCACTGCCATAGGAGAGCGTCGCCATTTGCCCGGGATGCGGGGAGGCCTTCGATCCGCGCGCAGGGGATTGCTGCAAGGGTTATCTGCGCGGTGGCTACTTCAAGCTGGACAGCGCCTGATGCGGATTTCCCTATCCCTCAAGCCGGTAGCGGAAATCGCAAAAAGGAGCACCCTCCATGAGCGTCTGCGTGCGGGTCAATCGGATCCGCGGGTTGAAGCCTTCGATCAGCGCGAAATCCCTTGAGCAGGAAAGGATCGGCCCAAGCGCGGGAATGCCCAGGTCTCGGTACATCTCGGCGTAGCGGCAACGCGTCACGTTGAACGCGAACGCCTGCTCGCTCTCCTCGATCAGTTCCAGGCTCAAGGCATCGTCCCGTGTCCAGTGCACCAGGGAGTCGCGAAAATGCCGAAGCGAGTATCCGCCCATCGCCCGGGGCAGG
>JBFYXI010000270.1:0-4671 GCA_041310635.1 Desulfuromonadaceae bacterium
CCAGCGCCGTCACCATGATGACAATCAGCTCTTCATCGACCTCCTTGGCGCGGGACAGGACTTCAAGGCCGTCCATGCCGGGAAGCTGGATATCGAGCAGCACCAGGTCGGGAGAATCTTCCTGGATAATTTTCAGCGCCTCTTCGCCGGAGGCGGCCATGAGCACCTCATACCCCTGCTTGCGCAGCGACTGTTCCAGCGACCAACGAATCAGGTGCTCGTCATCAACGACCAGGATCTTGGTTCTGCGCACGTTATTCCTCGCTTTTGAAAGGCGGCCCGTCCGGTCTCTGACCGACCGGCAACTCGATGCTGACCCGCGTCCCTTCGCCAACCCGGCTGGCCACGCGAATGGCCCCGCCCTGCTGTTCCATGAGTTGCCGGCAAATGGCCAGACCTAGCCCGGTTCCCTGGGTTTTGGTGGTGAAGAAAGGGGCAAAAATCTTTTCCAGATCCGCGGTCGGGATCCCCGGACCGGAATCGCCGATCATGATGCGCACCAAGGGCTTGCCCTCCTGCTCTTGCAGATCGGTCTGGATCAACAGGGTTCCCCCACTCTTCATGGCCTGGATGGCATTGATGATCACGTTGAAAAATACCTGCTGCAGTTGCTTCTCGTCAACCCAGACCGGCGGCAGGTTGCGGGTCAGTTCCTGGACCTGGTTGACGTTATGCGCCTCAGGGTGCTGGGCGACGAAAAACAGGGTCTTTTTAAGCAGGTCGTTGACGCTCACCCAGTCAAAGGCGGGCTTGCCCGGCTTGCCGAAATAGAGCAGGTCGGTCACCACCCTGTCGATGCGGGTGATCTGCTCGAGCACCTTGTCCACCACTTCGCGGCGCGGGTCGTCCGCCGGGAAGTCGTCGGCCAGTACCGAGATGGCCCCGCTGATGGCTGCCAGCGGATTCTTGATTTCATGGGCAATCCCGGCGGACATTTCGCCCACCGAAGCCAGCCGGTCGGCACGCTCCATCTGCTGGTAGTGATAGGACTGCAGTTCCACCTGGGCCTGGCGCAAACGCTCAACCATCGAGTTGAAACTCTCCACCAGCCTGCCGACCTCGTCGTCATGACTGGCCGCGAGCTGGACCGAGAAGTCCCCCGCTTCGACCATGGCCATCTTGCTGGAAAGCAGTTTCAGCGGGCGGCGCACGAAGCGCTGGAAGATCAGCAGCACCCCGCCGGTCAGCAAACCGATCATCAAGAACATCGACAGGCTGAAAAACCGTGACGAGCCAAACAGCCGCGCCTCCAGCGGAGCAAGCGAATAGTCGACATTGAGAATGCCGATGACCTTGCGGCCGCGGCCGTGGCAGGGGGTGCATTGCGCTTCGGATTGGATCGGCTTGAGCACGATGAGGGTTTCACCGAGGGAACCCAGCAGCACGTCATGGTTGACGCCGCGCTGGAAGGTGGACAGATGGTGGGGATTGATGCGGCGGCCGATTTCATTGGGGTCGGAGGACCTGAGCACCCGGCCGTCGGGGTGGAAGATGCGCACCCCGGCCAGATGCGGATCGCTGCCGATCGTCTCCAGCATGGTCTGGACTTCGCGACTGTTGCCAACCGCCATTGAACTGGCGATCGAGCGCTCGATGACCGACAGCATCAGTTCGGCCGTCTCCAGGCTGGACTGGGTGATATGCTGGTGCTCACGACGGATGTGCAGCAGGGTCACGGCGCCGATCGCAACCGAGAACAACAGCAGCGAGAGAATCAGAATCCTGCCGATCAGGCTTTTAAAAAACACGGATCAGTCCTCGTCGGCCGAAGGGATCATGGTGATGACGGACTCCCTCCCGGCAAAGGCGAGGCAGTTCCTGCGGGGGACGACGGTCTGGCCGTCGTTCTCGGGGGAGTGTAGACGAACTCCCAATCGCGATAACTGTTTTTGCCACGGAAATTATCCAGTTCCTCGGGAAAGCCGTCCTGGCGGAAGGGCTTGAGCATGCTGGTGCTGCGCACGCCGATGATCCGGTTGGCCGGGTCTCTGACCGGCTCCCAGGGCTGACCGGCCATCGGGTCGTCATAAATGCGGCGCAAATGTCTGACCACTCCGGGAAAGCGCGGGTCACGCAGCAAATCCTCGAAGCTGGCGGGAAACTGGCGCGCCCCTTGAACATTGACATAGCCGGCAATTGCCTGACGGTACTGCTGACCGCGCCACAGCAGTTCTTCCTCCCGCTCCCGCTGGACATAAGACTTCAGCGCCTGGCCGGCGAGCCCTGCGGTCAATCCGAGCAGAACCACCAGGAACAGCACCGTCAACAGGGCCGTACCACGCTGTTGCGCCGCAGAAGCCAACGGGGGCACGGGCTATTTCTCCTCGCCAAGCAGATAGGCGAGAATGATTTCGTCGAGGCTGGCTTCGCCGGAGACCAAACGCTTTGAAGAAGCGCCGGCGCTGCTGGCCGGCGCGGGCGGTACCGGCGGCAGTCCCGGAGGAGCCTGGATGGTCGCCGCCGGTGCCGGGGTCACCGGCGCCGGGTCAGGCGCAGGCGGGCCGGGAACCGGGGCGACGGCAGGGGTCGCAGGCAACGGCGGCACTGCGGCCACTGGTGCCCGGTCTGGTGCGCCCCCCCCCTCAAACCGGGCGATGGCCGCATCGAACTCGCCATTTTTCAGGCCGCGCAGCATCCCCTTGTGCTGCTCTTTCATCAACTCCTCAACCACTTGAGCGAGGTTGTCGACCCGGCTGATGTCCGCGTAGGAGGTTTTGCGGGAAGCAAGAATCGTCCCGCCACAGTACAGCAGGGTGACGATGGTCGGGCTGTTGCGGCCGCCATCTTCAGTCTGGATGTGGTAGACAACGCCTTTATAGGAGAAATTATGATTGAAACCGACAACCATAAACAACACCCTGTCGCTACGGAATCAGCTAATTATTGTTAACACATCCGCTGTTCGGGCACAACCGAAGGGAACGTCTGCCGTGGGGTGGAAAACCGTTCCCTGGCCCTTACCCCCTGGCCCCGAGCAGCTTCTTGATTTTGGCGACGGCCTCGAGGGCGTCGCGGGCGTATAGGTCGGCGCCAATGCGCTCGGCGTACTCCTGGGTGACCACGGCACCGCCGACCATGGTAAAGGTCGTGATCCCGGCGGCACGCAGCTGCTCGAGCACCACGTCCATCTGCTGGATGGTGGTGGTCATCAGCGCCGACAGACCGACGGCATCGACCTGGTGCCGGCGGGCCGCCTCGACGATACGCGCGGCCGGGACGTTCTTGCCGAGGTCGATGACCTCGAAGCCGTGATTCTCGAGGAGGGTGCAGACGATGTTCTTGCCGATGTCGTGGATGTCCCCCTCCACGGTGGCCATGAGAATCGTGCCGAGACGCGGACCGGCATCGCCGGCCATGACCTCCTTGAGCCGGCCAAAGGCGGCCTGCATGGTTTCGGCGGACTGCATGACCTGAGGGAGAAAGATACGGCCCGCGCCGAAGCGCCGGCCAACCTCTTCGAGGCCGGGAAGGAGCCCCTCATTGCTGACGGTCATGGTGGCCAACCCTGCCCCCAGCGCCTCATCGACCAGCGACACCACTCCCTCCTTGTCACCGGCGATCACAGCCGCGGCCAGGCGCTCGCGAATCCCCAGCGGATGTGCGCCGGAAGCATCCGGTTCCGGAGACGGCACCCTGAGGTCGCCCCCCTCCGGTTTGCTGTAGGCAGCGATATACTCCTCGGCGCGCAGATCCTGGCCGAGCAACAGCACGGCAGCCCGGTAGGCATCCATCATCCGGGCATCCTTCGGATTGATGATGGCTGCCTTGAGCCCGGCCTCCAGGGCCATGGCGAAGAACGTCGCAGAAAGCACCGGCCGCGCCGGGAGGCCGAAGGAAACGTTGCTGACGCCGAGCACCGTGGCCAGGCCGAGTTCCTCACGCACCAGACGCAAGGCGCGCAGCGTTTCCCGGGCGCCGTCCGGTTCGGCGGAAACGGTCAGGGTCAGGCAGTCGATCAACACGTCTTCCTCGGGGAGCCCGGCCAGTACGGCGGCATCACGAATCTTGCGGGCGACCGCCAGGCGCCCTTCGGCCGTGGCTGGAATCCCCTGTTCATCAAGAGCCAGGCCGATCACTGCGGCGCCGTAGCGACGGGCCAGCGGGAGGATCCGGGACAGGCTCTTGGCCTCGCCGTTCACCGAGTTGATCAGCACCTTGCCCTCGGCAGCCTGCAGTCCGCGCTCCAGGGCGACCGGATCGGAGCTGTCGAGAACCAGCGGGGCGGTGGCTGCGCTGGCCACGGCAAAAACCGCCCGCTCCAGAGCCGCCGCCTCGTCGACGCCCGGCGCGCCGCAGTTGACATCGAGCAATGCGGCGCCGGCCGCCACCTGCTCCTGGGCCTCGCGACGGATGTAAGCGATTTTGCCGGCGCGCAGTTCTTCGGTGTAAAGCTTCTTGCCGGTCGGGTTGATGCGCTCGCCGATGACCGCACAGGGGGCATCGCCACCCAGGACCACCGCTAGGCTGCGGCTGGAGAGAAAGCCGCGGCGGCGGGGCGGATACCACTTCTGCGGCACCCCTTCGAGGGCGGCGCGAATTGCGCCGATATGCCGCGGCGTGGTGCCGCAGCAGCCACCGATGACCCGCACCCCGAGGGCAATCATCCGTTCGTGGAAGGCCGTCATCTCCTCGGGCGTGCCGGGGAAGATGGTGCAGCCATCGACCAGCTGC
>JBFYXI010000005.1:0-3737 GCA_041310635.1 Desulfuromonadaceae bacterium
GTCGGCGTCGAGAATCCCAAGGGTGAGGTCGGCTTCTACCTGGTGTCCGATGGGTCGCCGTGCCCTTACCGGATGAAGATCCGCCCGGCGTCGTTCATCAACCTGCAGGCCCTGCCCAAGATGGTCGAGGGTTCTCTGCTCGCCGACGTGGTCGCGGTCATCGGGACGCTCGACATCGTGCTGGGCGAAATTGATCGCTAATCCACCTTCTGTGCGGAGCGAGGTGCAAGAGCTATGAGCGAGGCAGTGGTAACCACCGTCGCAGAGCAGGAGCAGGAAATCGATCTGGCTGGCGCCAACGAGATCCTCGACCACTACGTGGATATGCCCGGAGCACTGATGCCGGTGCTGCAGGCGATCCAGGAGCACTACGGGTACATTCCCGAGCCGTGCGTCCATCTGACGGCCGAACGGCTGAATGTCTACAGCAGCCAGATCTTCGGGGTGCTGACCTTCTACGCCCAGTTCCACCTGGAGCCGCGCGGCAAGTACATCGTTCGGGTCTGCAAGGGGACGGCCTGCCACGTCCGGGGGGCCAACCGGATCGGTGACACCCTCAAGGAACGGCTCGGTATCGGTCACGCCGAAACCACCGAAGACCTTAAATTCACTGCCGAGTACGTTGCCTGCATCGGTGCCTGCGGCATGGCCCCGGTGATCATGGTCAATGATGCCACCTACGGCAGCCTGACCGTGCAGAAGATGAATGAGGTTATCGACAAGTACGTGAATATGGATTAACCGTAATACGGATCGAGGATTATATGGCCGAAACTGCGGAAAACATTCAAGTACTGATCTGCACCGGAACTGGCGGCTTTGCCTCCGGCGCCCAGAGTGTCATCGACGCCTTCGAAGCCGAATTTGCGAAACAGGGCGTCGAGGCCAAGATCGGTAAGCGCTGCGATATCAAGAAAACCGGTTGTCGCGGGCTGTGTGCCAACGACGTGCTGGTCGATATCGTCCTGCCTGGGCAGGACGCGGTCACTTACGACTTCGTCACTCCCGAACTGGTCCCGCAGATCGTCGAGGAGCATGTCCTCGCCAATCAGGTGGTCGAGAAGAAGAAGGCCGGCAAATACTACGGCGACTTCCTGGCGAAGCAGCAGCGCATCATCTTCTCGCGCTGTGGCACCATCGATGCCGAGAGCATGGAGGATTTCATCGCCCACAAGGGTTTCACCGGCATCAAAAAAGCGGTGACCATGACCCGGGAAGAGGTCATCGAGGAAGTCAAGCGCTCCGGTCTGCGCGGCCGTGGGGGCGGGGGTTTTCCGACCGGGGTCAAGTGGTCATTCTGCAAGGCCTCGCCCGGCGACCAGAAGTTCCTCATCTGCAACGCCGACGAGGGGGACCCGGGGGCGTTCATGGACCGTTCGGTCCTTGAGGGCGACCCCTATGGTGTCATCGAGGGGATGATGATCGCCGCCTATGCCATCGGCTGTACTTTCGGCTACGTCTACTGTCGCGCCGAGTACCCGCTAGCGATCAAGCGTCTGCAGAAGGCCATCGATACCTGCTACGAACGCGGCATCCTCGGCAAGAATTGCATGGGCTTCGGCTTCGATTTCGATATGAAGATCAAGGCCGGCGCCGGGGCTTTCGTCTGCGGCGAAGAAACCGCCCTGATGGCCTCCATCGAGGGGCAGCGCGGCATGTCCCGTCCCCGGCCGCCGTTCCCGGCGGTGCGCGGCCTGTGGGGCAAGCCGACCAACATCAACAACGTCGAGACATTTGCCAACGTCTCCTACATCTTCTATCACGGCGCCGACTGGTTCGCCTCGATCGGCACCGAGGGAACCAAGGGGACCAAGATCTTCGCCCTTACCGGCAAGATCAAGCACACCGGCCTGGTTGAAGTCCCCGCCGGCACCACCATGCGCGAAGTCATTTACGACGTCTGCGGCGGCATCCACAAAAATCGCAAATTCAAGGCGGTACAGGCCGGCGGCCCGTCGGGCGGCTGTCTTCCCGCCGAGGCGCTGGACGCGCAGGTCGACTACGATTCGCTGATCAAGGCCGGGGCGATGATGGGTTCCGGCGGTCTGGTGGTCATGGACGAAACCACCTGCATGGTCGACGTGGCCCGTTTCTTCCTCAACTTCACCCGCGTCGAGTCGTGCGGCAAGTGCATCCCCTGCCGCATCGGCCTGAAGATCATGCTCGAGATTCTTGAGCGGATCTGCGCCGGCGAAGGCAAGGAAGGCGACATCGAACTGCTGCAGGACATGTCCTACGATATCAAAAAGAGCTCCCTGTGCGGTCTCGGCCAGACCGCGCCCAACCCGATTCTCTCCACCATCCGCTACTTCCGCGACGAGTACGAGGCGCACATCAGGGACAAGTACTGCCCGTCCCATGTCTGCAAGCCGCTGCTCACGTTTTCGGTGATCGAAGCCGCCTGCAAGAAGTGCGGGCTCTGCGTGAAAGCCTGCCCGGTCGACGCCATCCGCTGGGAGAAGGGGCAAATTGCCTTCATCGAGCTCGACAAGTGCACTCGGTGCACCTCCTGTTACGACGCCTGCCCGTTCATGGCGATCGAATAGTCGCACAGTCCGGCAAAGGGGATAAGTGACTCCATGGTTAACCTGACGATAGACGGCAAGCAGATTGCGGTCTCCAAGACCGCGACCATCTACGAGGCGGCACTCGAGGCGGGGATCAACATCCCGGTGCTCTGCTATGCCAAGAAACTCCTCCCCTTCGGGGCCTGTCGCGTCTGCCTGGTCCAGGTCGAGCAGATGAAGGGGCGCCTCATACCGTCCTGCACCACGCCGGTCAGCGAAGGGATGGTGGTCACCACCATGTCCGACGAGATCCTCAAGGTGCGCAAGACCGTGCTGGAGTTCCTGCTGGTCAACCACGTCGTTGACTGCCCGGTCTGTGACAAGGGCGGTGAGTGCGACCTGCAGGAACTGACCTATGATCACGAAGTGGTGACCAACCGCTTCCAGGGGGAGAAGTTCAACCTGGAGACCGATGAGGTCAACCCGCTCATCGAGCGCAACATGAACCGTTGCGTGCTGTGCGGGCGCTGTGTCCGGGTCTGCGACGAAGTGGTCGCCTACGGTTCCTACTCGTTTATCAACCGCGGCTTCGAGACCAAGATCGCCACGGCATTCGACCGCGGCCTGAACTGCGAGTTCTGCGGCCAGTGCGTGTCGATGTGCCCGGTGGGTGCGATTCTGCCGCGCCCCTTCAAATTCAAGGCGCGCCCCTGGCAGCTCAAGGAAGTCGACACGGTCTGCGGATACTGTGGCAACGGCTGCACCGTGACCCTGGGGGTGCTCAACAACCAGGTCGAGACGATCCGCTTCAACGACAAGATCGGTGTCAACGACGGCAACCTTTGTATCCGCGGCCGTTTCGGCTACTCCTACGTCAATAGCGAGGAGCGGCTGACCAAGCCGCTGGTCCGCAAGAACGGTCAGCTGGTCGAGGCCAGCTGGGACGAGGCCTTGCTGGCGGTGGCCGACGGCTTCAAACAGGCCCAGGGCGGGCTGGGGATACTGACCGGGGCGCGCCTGACCAACGAGGAGTTGTTCCTCCTCAAGAATCTGGCCAAGGTGGCTGGTACCGACAACCTCGACCACTCCGGCGGCGAATGCTACAAGGGGCTCAGCGAAGGCGTCGCTAACGCCCTGGGGGTGGCGGCTTCGACCGGCACCTTCCCGCAGGTCGAGGAGTGCGACACCATCCTCGCCATCCGCTCCGACTTCTACGAGACTCACCCGGTC
>JBFYXI010000231.1:0-6747 GCA_041310635.1 Desulfuromonadaceae bacterium
CCTGGACCTGTCGGTGGTACCGCTGATCCGCGAGATGAGTCACCTGCCGATCGTGGTCGACCCGAGCCACGCCACCGGTAAGCGCAGCCTGGTGGCACCGATGGCCAAGGCGGCATTGGTGGTCGGCGCCCACGGCATCATGGTTGAGGTTCACCCCGACCCGGACAAGGCACTCTGCGACGGCGCCCAGAGCCTGGACGGCCCCGGCTTCCACCGCCTGATGGCGGAATTGCAGACGCTGCAAGGAATCCTGTGAGGCGTGAGGAGTAAGGAGTAACTTCCAATGCCTAAAAATCTGTTCGCGGAAAGGGTGTACTCCTCACTCCTCACTTCTCTCCCCTCACGCTGTTAAAGTGATGACGGTGATCTCCGGCCGGCAATTGAAGCGCACCGGCAGGACGCTGGTGCCGATGCCGCGATTGACATAAAGTGGTGTGTGGTGCTGGCCGACATGGTAAAGTCCGGAGACGAAGCGTCCCGAGAAGCGCGGCAGATAAAGGGGGGGCAGCACCGGCAGGCGCACCTGACCGCCATGGGTGTGGCCGCAGAGGATCAGGCCGATGCACTGGTCAAGATGTTCGTGGGCAAAGGCCGGGACGTGTGAGAGGAGCAGGTTGAAGCGGGCGGGGTCGGCCTGCTGCTGGAGCTGCCGCAACTGATCGCTCGCGGAGGGGTAGTCGAGGCCGAGAACCGACAGCTCCTGTCCGTTGACCGCAAGGTCGAAGCGTTCGTTGATCAGCAGGCGTACGCCGGCATTCTGAAAATGGCGGCGCAGATTCTCCCCTTCCAGGCGCGACCAGTACTCCCAGTTCCCTTGTACGGCAAAGATCCCCTGTGGCGCCCGCAGCCGCCGCAGGAAATCGAGGACGCCGCGAATGTTGCGTTCCTCTTCAAGATAGTCGCCGGTCAGCACGATCAGGTCGGGCTGTTGGGCAGCGACCAGATCGGCGATTTTCAGGAAATAACTGCCGGCATCTTCCAGGTGCAGGTCGCTGACCTGCACCACACGGACCGGCCGCCCCGGCTGGCCGGTCGCCAGGGTCAGCTGTTCGATCCGCACGCCGTGCGGCTCCAGCCACAGGATGTCGGCCAGGCCGGCAGCGGCCAGCCCGGCTGCCCCCATGGTCAGGAACCGTCGGCGGGTCAGGCGGCGCTGGGGTCCGGCCACGGCAGCCAAGTCTGGCGCCCTTCGGCAAACGGTTGCCTGAGGGGGTGGGAGTATATTATTTTAGTGAAAACATTCATGGGCCAGCCGATTATACGAAGAGAGCTAGCCGAAGGGAAAGGACAAAGACATGCAACAACCTCAGGAGATCATTCCCGGTGTCGATTGGGTGGGAGTTCGCCATCCGGATTTGAAGGTTTTCGATGAGTTGTTCCCGACCCACAACGGGACGACCTATAACGCCTACCTGGTGCGAGGCCGCACCCTGACTGCGCTGATCGACACCGTCAAGGCGCCCTTTACCGAGGAATTCCTGGCCAAGCTGACGGCCGCCGGCGGTCTCGATCAGGTCGACCTGGTGGTGGTCAACCATACCGAACCTGATCATTCCGGGGCGCTGCTCCAGCTGTTGAAGCAACGCCCGGAACTGCCGGTTTACTGCACCCGGGCCGCGCAGAACTTTCTTGGCCAGCTGATCAACGGGCCGTTCAATGCCCAGGTGGTCAGTGACGGCCAGGAACTCGACCTCGGCGGTCGGACCCTGCGCTTCATCCTGGCCCCTTACCTGCACTGGCCGGATACGATGTTCACCTATCTGGTCGAGGATGGCGTGCTCTTCTCCTGTGACGCTTTCGGCACCCACTATTGCGCCAGCCAGCTTTTCGATGATGAAATTCCCGATTTTTCGAAAGATTTCCATTTTTATTTTGACTGTATCATGCGCCCCTTCAAGGACAAGGTCCGCGAGGCGGTGGCCAAGGTCGAGCAACTCGACGTGAAATTGATCTGCCCGTCGCACGGCCCGATCCTTCGCCGTGATCCCCAGGGGGTCATCGCCTCCTATCGGCGCTGGTCCGCGCCGCCGCCGGCCAAGTCCAAACTGCGCGCGCTGCTGTTGACCCTCTCCTCGCACGGCAACACCCGCGGCATGGCTGCCGCCATAGGCGAGGAACTGGAGAAACTCGATTTCCATGTCATGGAGTTGCGCATGTGCGAGATGCGCGACAGCGATCTGCGCGACGAACTGGAGCTCGCCGACCTGGTGCTGGTCGGGTCGCCGACCATCAATCGTGATGCGCCGCCGCCGGTCTGGCACGCCCTGTCGCTCTTTTCCCTGGTGACGCCCAAGGCCAAGGTCGCCGCGGTGTTCGGTTCCTTCGGCTGGAGCGGCGAAGCCGTGAAGATGATCGAGGAGCGTCTGCAGGGGCTGCGTTTCAAACTGCCGGTGCCGAGTCTGTCGGTACGGTTCACGCCGACCGAGGAGAACCTCAAGGCCTGCCAGGACTTCGCCCGTCTGACGGCGGCCAGCGTGCTCAATCCGGACGCCGCCTGAGCGCATCGACCTGCCTTGCCCGTCATGGCCGGGACTGGGCGCCGCCGCGTCCGTCCCGGCTTCTTTACTCGCGCACCGGAAGGTGACTCGGCCGATGGAAATCCCGACAGTCGCCAGCATCGCGGTTGCCGCGCCGCTCGACCGTACCCTCAGCTATCTGATTCCGCAGGAACTGCGCGGTGTCCTCCGAGTAGGGCATCGCGTCAAGGTCTCTCTGGGGCGGCGTCTTGCCGTCGGTTATGTGTTCGGCCTGGCCGCGGCGGCAACCGAGGGGCTCAAACCGGTGATTGAGCTGCTCGATATCCAGCCGCTGTTCGCGCCGGCGCACGCCGCCTTTTACCAACGGGCCGCCCGCTACTATGCCTACCCGCTCGGCGAGGCGCTGCGCACCGCACTGCCGGCCGGGCTTTCCGGGCGCGGGTGTCAGCCGACCATCCTCCGCGACCGGCTGTATCGTCCGACCGGTCTGACGGGGGAACCGGCCGGCCCGCGCCAGCGCGAATTGCTGGCTGCGGTGCGGGACCTGGGCGGCACCACGCTGAGCACTTTGCGCGCCCGCTTCGTTGCCCCGCATGCGCCTCTGCAACGGTTGGTCGATCAGGGTTTTCTGGCTGTCGAGGAGATCGAACGCAACCGCGACCCGCAGGTGCCCGCGCCGGTGACTGCACCCGTCACGGTGCAGTTGAACCTGGCTCAGGAGCGGGCCCTGAGGGCGTTGCGACAGGCCCTGTCCAATAGCGGCTTTGCCCCGTTCCTGCTGCACGGGGTGACCGGCAGCGGCAAGACCGAGATCTACCTGAGGGGGATTGCCGAAGTGCTGGCACACGGGCGGCAGGCCTTGATGATGGTTCCGGAGATCGGGCTGACCCCGCAACTGGTGGCACGGTTTCGCAACTGGTTCCAGGGCCGTCCGGTTCGCTTGGCCGTACTGCATTCCGGATTGGGGGAAGGGGAGCGCTACGCAGCCTGGCGGGCAGCGGCGCGCGGCGACATCGACGTGGTGATCGGGGTGCGTTCGGCGGTCTTTGCGCCCCTCGATCGGCTCGGGCTGATCATTGTCGACGAGGAGCACGACGCCAGCTACAAGCAGGGAGAGGGGTTCCGCTACCATGCCCGCGACCTGGCCCTGCTGCGCGGCCAGATGGAGGGGGCGGCGGTGGTGCTCGGCAGCGCTACCCCGGCACTGACCACTTACCAGCGCGCCCGCGACGGACAGATGACCTGCCTGGAATTGCCGGAGCGGGTGGCCGACCGGCCGCTTCCCGGGGTGGAGATCATCAATCTGGCGGCTTGCGCCGGGCCGGGCATCATCAGCCCGCAACTCAAGGAAGCGCTCGCCGCGACGCTGGCGGCCGGCGAACAGGCGCTGCTGCTCCTCAACCGGCGCGGTTATGCACCGTTCCTGCAATGCCGTGAATGCGGCGCCACCTGCCGCTGCCCGAACTGTGCCATCACCCTGACCTACTCGCGGGTCGAGCGGGCGGTGCGCTGCCATTACTGTGACTATCGCCAGGTGCCGCCTGATACCTGTCCGCGTTGCGGCGGGGCGGAATTCCTGCCGGAAGGGGCCGGCACCGAACGGCTCGAGGAAACCCTGCTCGAACTCTTTCCGCAGGCCCGCATCGCCCGCATGGATCGCGACACCACCACCCGCAAGGGGGCGCACGGGCGGCTGGTCACGGGGATGGAGACCGGCGCCTTCGACATCCTGATCGGCACCCAGATGGTCGCCAAGGGACACGATTTCAGCGCCGTCACCCTGGTCGGCGTGGTCGGCGCCGACAGTGTCCTGAACCTCCCGGATTTTCGCAGTGCCGAGCGGGTTTTTGCCCTGCTCAGCCAGGCCGCCGGGCGCGCCGGCCGCGGCGAGCGTGCCGGGCGGGTGCTGATTCAGACCTATGCCGTGGATCACTATGCCCTTGAGTTCGTGTCCCGCCACGATTACCATGGCTTTGCCGCGGTTGAGCTGCAACAGCGCCGGGCCCTCGACTATCCGCCCTTCGGCCACCTGATCAACCTGGTGCTCTCCGGAAACGACGCTGCCCAGGTCGCCGCCGCGGCCGAACGGTTAGCGGCCACCCTCGACCGGCAGCGGGGCGAGGTCGAAGTGCTGGGGCCGGCCCCCTGCCTGCTGCAGAAATTGCGCGGGCGCAGCCGCATGCAGTTGCTGCTCAAGGCCAGTCAACGGCCGCCGCTGCGGGGTTTGCTCGACCGGGTGGTGGTCGGCTGCCGCCTGCCGGAGGGCGTGACCATGACCATCGATGTCGACCCGCTGGATATGATGTGAGAGCCAGGGACTGGTAACGGCTGCCGGTTGCTGGTTATTGGTCAATGCTGCTTGACAGTCACTGGGGAGCGACCGGCATCCAATTGACCGTTCCCCAGGAAAACGCTAAGGTGCAAGGCATGTTGATGCCTATGCTGAGAATGGTTCTGGTCGGCCTGCTGCTGGCGCTCACCGCCTGTTCCTGGCCGTTGTGCCCGGAATGCCCGCCGTGCCCGCCCGCTCCTCCGCCGGTGGCGGACATCATCCTCCCCGATGTGGTCGAGCGGCTGATCCCGGAGCCGGCCAAACCGGAACCGCCGGCGCCGCCGGAGCCACCGGCCCTGACGCCGGTCTCCTGGGGCGAGGTCGAAGGCTGGCGGGAAGATGATCCCAGCCTGGCTTTGGGGGCTTTTCTGAAGAGCTGCACGTCGCTGCGCCAGCGTCCGCAATGGCAGGTTGCCTGCCAGGAGGCCGAGACCCTCGACTCCCTGTCCGAGCCGGCGGTCCGTGCCTTCTTCGAGCGCCGCTTCATCCCCCATCGGGTGCAGAAACCCGATGGGGATACGCTCGGCCTGGTGACCGGCTACTACGTTCCCGATCTGCGCGGCAGTCGGCAGCCGTCCCCGGCCTATTCCTATCCCCTGTACCAGCGGCCGGATGACCTGCTGGTCATCGACCTGCGCGAAGTTTACCCGGAACTCGGCAGCTACCGGCTGCGCGGCCGGATCGATGCGCAACGGGTGCGTCCCTACTGGGACCGGGCGGCGATCGAGGGGGACGGGCGACCGCTGGCCGGCCAGGAGCTGTGCTGGGTCGACGATCCGGTGGAACTGTTCTTCCTGCAGATCCAGGGTTCAGGGCGCATCCTCTTCGAGGATGGCAGCCGGATCATGGTCAATTATGCCGAACAGAACGGGCACCCCTACCGGTCGGTCGCCAAGTGGCTGATCGACCGGGAGATCATGCCGCGCGAGCAGATGTCGATGCAGAACATCAAGGCCTGGGCGCGCGACAACCCGGCCCAGGTCGGTGAGCTGCTCAATACCAATCCGAGCTATGTCTTCTTCCGCGAGTTGCCAGGGAGCACCGACAGCCCGCCCGGGGCACTCGGCGTGCCCTTGACGCCGGGGCGCAGTGCCGCCATCGATCCCCGTTATACGCCGCTGGGCGCGCCGGTTTTCCTGGCGACCACCTGGCCGAACAGCAATCGGCCGCTGCACCGGCTGATGATGGCCCAGGATACCGGGGGTGCTATCAAGGGCGCGGTGCGGGCTGACTTTTTCTGGGGGTTGGGCGACACGGCCGGAGCCCAGGCTGGGCGGATGAAGCAGTCGTTGCGCATGTGGGTGCTGCTGCCGGTCGAGGCGGCATTGCCGTGAGGCGCTGGCTGACGGTTGCGGTGCTGCTGGCCTGGGGAGTCAGCGCAGCGCCCAGCGGCCTGGCGGCACCTCTGGAGCCGGGCATGCTGCTGGTGGCCCGCAACGAACTTCCCGATGTCCGTTTTCGCGAGACCGTCGTGCTGGTGCTCCAGAGTGATGCCCTGGGAGCTGTCGGGCTGATTGTCAACCGGCCGAGCCGCCTGCCGCTAGCCGAGGCTCTGCCGCTGCTGGCGTCGGCCCCCGGACAGGAGGGGGCGCTCTGTTACGGCGGGCCGGTGGCGCCGCGGGCTTTCATCGCGCTGGTCAAGACCAGTGAGACCCCGCCGGATCCGGCGCAGAAAATCTTTGCCTCGGTCTACCTGACCGGGCCCGATCCGTTGTCCGACTGGCTGGCCAAGGGGCAGCCCGAGGCCCAGTACCGGGTGTTCGCCGGCTATGCCGGCTGGGCGCCGGGGCAGCTGGAGAGTGAACTGGCCCGCGGCGACTGGCAGGTGCTGCCGACGGATGAGCGCCGGCTGTTCTCCCCGGATGTGGCCGGCTGGTGGCAGGAGTTGGCAGGGCGTGACGCGGAGCCGGCGCGCTGAGCCGCTGATAGACATTGAAA
>JBFYXI010000038.1:0-5210 GCA_041310635.1 Desulfuromonadaceae bacterium
CCGATACCGCCACTGCCGCCCTGCGCCGCTTCCTGGCCGACTATCACGGCGTGGTCCTCGAGGAGGTCGAGCAGCATCTCTACGACAACCAGGGGGAGGAGGCCATCCGCCACCTCTTCCGAGTCGCCTCCAGCCTCGACTCGATGATCATCGGTGAGCCGCAGATCCTTGGCCAGATCAAGACCGCCTACGGCTACGCGGTGGAATTCAAGACCGCCGGGCTGATCCTCAACCGCTTCCTGCACAAGGCCTTTTCCGTGGCCAAGCGGGTGCGCACCGAAACCGGCATCGCCAGCAGCGCCGTCTCGGTCTCCTTCGCCGCGGTGGAACTGGCGCGCAAGATCTTCGACCGCCTCGACGACAAGGCCGTCATGATCATCGGCGCCGGCGAGATGTGTGAACTGGCCGCCCGCCACTTCGTCAGCAACGGTGTCACCAAGGTGCTGGTCACCAACCGCACCCTGGAGCGGGCGGAAAGGCTGGCGGCCGAATTCCAGGGGCGGGCGGTGCCCTTCGAGGAATTCACCGACCATCTCACCCAGGTCGACATCATCCTGACGTCCACCGGCGCGCCGACCTTCATCCTCGGGCACAGGCAGATGGAGGAAGTCCTGCGGCGCCGCAAGCACCGGCCGATGTTCCTGATCGACATCGCCGTGCCGCGCGACGTCGACCCGAAGGTCAACACCCTCGACAACGTCTATCTCTACGATGTCGACGACCTTCAAGGGGTGGTACAGGCCAACCTCAAGGAGCGCCAGAAAGAGGCCCACCGGGCCGAGGCGATTGTCGGCGAGGAGATCGGCCAGTTCCACCTGTGGCTGGCGAATCTCGAGGTCAAGCCGACCATCGTCGCCCTGCGCAAGCGCCTCGAGGAGATCAGCGCCCAGGAACTGGCGAAAACCTTCGGCAATCTCAAGGACCTGACCGACCAGCAGCGCCGGGGGATCGAGGCGATGGCCAACGCCATCGTCAACAAGACCCTGCACCGGCCGATCATGGTTCTCAAACGTACCCAAAACGACAGCAGCGGCGAAGATTACGTCAATGCGGTGCGGGAGCTGTTCGATCTCCCCGCGCCGCGCGTCGATGAGGCGCCGCTGGCCCCGATCGACGACGACAGCGAACGTTCCTAAAGGAGTTTTCCGCACATGGCAAAACGGCAATTGCGCATCGGCACCCGGGCCAGCCAGCTGGCTCTCTGGCAGGCCAATTGGGTCAAGAGCGAACTGGAGCAGCGCTATCCGGATCTCGACGTCACCCTGGTCAAGATCAAGACCACCGGCGACAAGATCCTCGACGTGCCCCTCGCCCGGGTGGGTGGCAAAGGGCTGTTCACCAAGGAGATCGAGGAGGCGATGCTGGCCGGCGAGATCGAGTGTGCGGTGCATTCCATGAAGGACGTGCCGACATTTTTTCCGACAGGGCTCGGCCTGCGCTGCATCACCAAGCGCGAGGATCCACGCGACATCGTCATCCTCCGCCCCGGCATCAGCAATTGGCTGGAGCTGCCGATCGGCGGCCGGGTCGGCACTTCGTCGCTGCGGCGCAAGGCCATGCTGCTGCATAGCCGTCCCGACCTGCAGATGCTCGACATCCGCGGCAACGTCGAAACCCGTATCCGCAAGCTGACCGACGACAATCTCGATGCCGTGGTGCTGGCCGCCGCCGGCATGCACCGTCTCGGCTTCGCCGCCCGGATCAGCGAATACCTGCCGGTCGACGTCTCGCTCCCCGCCATCGGCCAGGGGGCCCTGGGGCTGGAATCACGCCTCGACGATGCCGAGACCAACACCCTGATCGACTTCTTCAACCACCCGGAAACCGCCCATGCGGTCATCGCCGAACGAGCCCTGCTGGCTCGCCTGGAAGGCGGCTGCCAGGTGCCGATTGCCGCCTACGGCACGGTCGACGGCGACCAGCTGACGCTGACCGGTCTGGTTGCCAGTGTCGATGGCCTGCAGATGCTCAAGAAAACCGCACGGGGCCCGATCAACACCGCCGCGCGCCTCGGTACGTCGCTGGCCGACGATCTGCTGATCATGGGCGCCGGCAAGATCCTCAACGAGGTTTATCAGCGCGAAACCTTCAATGCCGGCCGAGAAGAGGTCTGACCGCCCTCCCCTGTCCGGCCGTCGCATCCTGGTCACCCGCTCCGCCGATCAGGCCCCGGTCATGGCCGAGAAACTGGCGGCGCTCGGTGCCGAACCGGTGCTCTGCCCGACCATCGCCATCGTGCCGCCGGGGAGCTACGCCGAACTCGACGCCGCCATCGGGCAGCTGGCGGCAACCGACTACCTGGTGCTGACCTCGGTGAACGCGGTCGAAGCTTTTTTTACTCGGCTGGCCGCTGCCGGGAGTGGCCCCCGGGAGCTGGCCGGCACGACGGTGGTCACCGTCGGGCCAAAGACGGCCGAGGCGCTGGCTGCCCGCGGCGCTCACGCCGCCCGCATCCCGGCCGACTATCAGGCGGAAGGAGTGGTGGCGCTGCTCGGCAGCGAGGTGGCGGGCAAGCGGGTGCTCTACCCGCGGGCGGCCCTGGCCCGCGACCTGATTGTCAACGAGCTGACCGCCGCCGGGGCGACCGTCATCGCTCCGGTCGCCTACGCCAGCGCCGTGCCGGCCGAGGCCGCCGCCATCGCCCACGCCGCTTTGGCCGAAGGACTCGACCTGCTCACCTTTACCGCCGCCTCGACGGTGCGCAACTTCGCCGCCCTGCTGACCGGGAAGGAACTGGCGTTTGCCCGCACCGTGCCGGTGGCGGTGATCGGCCAGCAGACCGCCATTGCCGCCCGGGATCTCGGTTTCACCGTGGCCGTCGAACCGGCCGAAGCGACGTTGGAAGCGATGGTCGCTGCGATCGTCGCACACTTTCAAGGGCTGCAAGCGAGTCAGCCCCCAGCCCCCAGCTGCTAGCCCCGGGTTTCAGGAGATTTGCCATGTTCTTCCCCGAATACCGCGCCCGCCGCCTGCGCCGCAACGACGTGCTTCGTCGCATGGTTCGTGAAACCGTGCTGCGCACCGACGACCTGATTTACCCGATGTTCTCGGCCTTCGGCCAGGGGATCAAAAAAGAGATTCCGTCGATGCCGGGGATCTACCAACAGTCGATCGAGCATATCGTCGTCGAGGCCCGGGAGGTGCACGAACTCGGCATCCCCGCAGTGATCCTCTTCGGCATCCCCGAGACCAAGGACGCTGTCGGCTCCGATGCCTATTGCACGCACGGCATCATCCAGGAGACGATCCGCGCCATCAAGCAGGCGGTACCGAAACTGGTGGTCATTACCGACGTGTGCCTTTGCGAGTACACCGACCACGGCCATTGCGGCCTGATCAAGGAGGGTGATGTCGACAACGACGCCACCCTGGAACTGCTTGCCGCCGAGGCGCTGTCCCACGCCGAGGCCGGCGCCGACATTGTCGCCCCTTCCGACATGATGGACGGCCGGGTGGCGGCGATCCGCGCGCGCCTCGACGCCAACGGTTACTCACACATCCCGGTGATGAGTTACGCCGTTAAATATGCCAGCGCTTATTACGGGCCGTTCCGCGATGCCGCCGAGTCGACCCCCCAGTTCGGCGACCGGCGCAGCTACCAGATGGATCCGGCCAACCGCATCGAGGCCTTCCGCGAGGCGGCGCTCGACGTCCAGGAGTGCGCCGATTTTCTGATGGTCAAGCCGGCGTTGGCCTATCTCGATATCCTCCGCGACCTCAAGGAACGCTTCGACCTGCCGCTGGTCGCCTACAACGTCTCCGGCGAATACAGCATGATCAAGGCCGCCGCCGCCAACGACTGGATCGACCACGACCGGTTGATGCTGGAAACGCTCACCGGCATGAAGCGCGCCGGCGCCGACCTGATTATCACCTACCACGCCAAGGAAGCAGCGAAGCTGCTTGGGTAATCGGGGACTGGGGGCTGGGGACTGGCTAAAGACCTGCCGACCTCCAGACCCTAGCCCCCAGTCCCTGGAAACCACCTTAATGACTGAATATTACTGCGACACCCTGGATAACGGCCTGCGGGTCGTCAGCGTTCCCTGCCCTCACCACCACGGCGCAGAGGTATTGGCCTATGTCGGGGTTGGCAGCCGCCATGAACCCGCCGGGCAGTCCGGGATCTCGCACTTCCTCGAGCACATGCTGTTCAAGGGCACCAGCGACTACCCGAACGGTCTCGCCCTGGAACGGGCCTTCGAGGCGGTGGGCGGCTCGGCCAATGCCGCGACCGACACCGAAACCACCTGCTGCCACTCACGGATCCATCCCGCTCATCTCCGCGAGGGACTCGGGCTGTTCGCCTCGATGCTGCGCCGGCCGCTGTTCAAGGATATGGAAATCGAGCGGCGCATCATCCTCGAGGAAGCACTGAGCGACTTCAATGAAGCCGGGCGCCAGATCAATCCCGACAACCTGGTGGCCGGACTGCTTTTTCCCCGTCATCCCCTCGGCCGGCCGACCGTCGGCTCGCGCCGCTCGGTAGAGTGCCTCGGCCTGGCACAGTTGCGCCGCTATCATGCCTCTTTCTACACCCCGGGCAATACCGTGCTGGCCGTGGCCGGGCCGGTTGATCACCAGGCGATCCTCGCCGCAGCACACGAATATTTCGGTGATTGGCGCGGCTCGCGGCCGCCCCCTCCCCCGCCGTGGTGCGCACCGGCCGGAGGCGGGCCGCGACTCGCCTGGGTGCGCGACAACGGCTCGCAGATCAGCTTGCAACTGGCCTTTCAACTCCCCGGGCGCACCAGCCCGCACGCCGTCAATCTGCGTATCATCCGCCGCCTGTTGGGCTGGGGGGGCATGAGTCGCTTGATGCTGCGGCTGCGCGAGGAACTGGCCTTGACCTATGCCGTCGAAGCCGCCCTGGCCCTGTATGCCGACGCCGGGACGCTGGCAATCGACCTGGCGGTCTCTCCCGACAACCTGGTGGCGGCCGTTGCCGCAACTCTCGCGATTATTGGTGACCTGGCCGAGCAGGCGGTGACGGCCGACGAACTGGCACACGTGCTGGCAACTTACCGCTATGACCTCGACTATTCACGTGATCACCTCGAAGACCTGGTTCTGCGCTACGCCTGGGGCGAGCTGACCGGCTGCCGGCGCACCATTGCCGATGACCTGGCCATCCTGACCGAAGTCACTTCGGCCAGCCTGCAGCACACAGCGCAGGCGTTTTTCACGCCAGCGCGCCTGTATGGCGCCGT
>JBFYXI010000061.1:0-29303 GCA_041310635.1 Desulfuromonadaceae bacterium
CCGGCCTTCGAGCTTCTGCGTCTCGCTGGCGAGGCGAAAACTCTTTTCCTGGCCGGCAGTCACCTGCTTTTCGTGCTCGACATGCGCGAGGCGTACCTGCTCAAGGCCCAGTTCGGCCTGCGCCACCTTGCGGTCCAACTCCGCGACGTCGTCATTTTGGTGTTGCAGCGACCGGGTCAGGGCTTCCGTTCGGGCGAGCAAATCCGCATGCTGGCGGAGAGCGAACTGCAGCTCGATGGAGCGCAGTTCTTCCCGGTGTTCGCGAAAGCGTTCGGCGCGCAGGGCTTGGCGTTTGAGGCTGGTCATCTGCCGGCGCACCTCGGCAATGATATCCCCCAGGCGCACCAGGTTCTGCCGGGTCGCCTCGATCTTGCGCAGGGCGGCCTTCTTGCGGGCCTTGAATTTGGTGACGCCGGCGGCCTCCTCGATGATCGCCCGGCGCTCTTCCGGCTTGGCGTTGATGATCAAGCCGATCTTCCCCTGCTCGATGATCGAATAGGCGCGCGTACCAACCCCGGTATCCATGAACAGCTCGGTGATGTCGAGCAGGCGGCAGGGGGTGCGGTTCAGCAGGTATTCGCTGTCACCGTTGCGGAACAGGCGGCGACTCACCTGAATCTCGGCGTAGTCGCGGAAGGCGGCCGGCGTCAGCCCCGCCGTGTTGTCCAGGATCAGTGAAACCTCGGCCATGCCGAGCGGCCGGCGGCTTTCGCTGCCACCGAAAATCACGTCTTCCATGGCCCGCCCGCGGAGGTTGCGGGCATTCTGCTCGCCCATGACCCAGCGGATCGCGTCGACGACATTACTCTTGCCGCAGCCGTTCGGGCCGACGATGGCCGATACGCCGGCATCGAACACCAGCGTGGTGCGTTCGAGAAAGGACTTGAACCCAGTGATTTCGATACGCTTGAGTTTCATGGACCTACGATGAGATGCCGCGGTACGCGCCGCGTGGCATCAACAGGGAAGATGACCGCGCATGTTAGCAAGTCGATCCCCCCACTGTAAAGAAGCGAATCGACCGGCAGGTCAGCAAAGGGAATCTCCTGTGCGGAAATCATTGCTCCCGGCGTGCCGAGCGGCTATGCTTGCCGACATGTGGCACTGGCAGGTAACCGACTTCGAAGCCGGGCAGCCGCTGCTCGACGCGCTGGCACTGCGCGTCCCGGCGGCACCGCGGGCGTTTCTGCATCAGACCATCCGCAAGGGGCGGGTTCGCTGTGGCAGCCAGTCCGTTGCCGCCGACCTGCCGGTCCGCAGCGGCATGCACCTGACCGTACAGGCCAGCACCCGCTTCGATGAACTGGCCAGCCGCTGCGGGGTGCCACCCGCGTCCCTGCTCTACGGGGACCGGCATGCCCTGGTGATCGACAAACCGGCCGGGCTGGCATTGCACCGGGCGGTCGGCCATGACGACAACCTGACCGACCGGGTGGCACAGTTCGTCGCCCTGCGTCACGCCGACTACCGGACGGCCCCCGTGCATCGTCTCGATATCGGCACGTCGGGAGCGGTGCTGTTCGGCAAGGGGCGCTGGGCCATCGGTCAGTTCGGCCGGCTGCTGATGGCAAGACAAATCAGCAAACACTATCTGGCCCTGGTCAGCGGGAGGGTCCCGGCCCAGGGCGAGCTTACCACCCCGGTCGTCGAGGGCGGCAGCCTGAAACCAGCCCTGACCCGTTACCGCCGGTTGGCCGCCAGCGGCGCACTGGGCTTCCTCGAACTCGACCTGGTGACCGGACGCCAGCATCAGGCCCGCCGCCAGTTGGCCGATGCCGGCTGGCCGATTGTTGGTGATCGCCGTTATGGCGGTGCGGCGTGGCCGGGGCTGGAACGTCCGTTCCTGCACTGTCACCGGCTGCAGTTCCCCGCCCTGGACGACGGGCTCCTCCGGCAGGTGGTCAGCCCGTTGCCGGAACTGCTGGCCCAGGTCCTGATTGCCGCCGGCATGACTGCCGCGCCTTTCGACAGAGAGGAAAACGCTGCCGCCCGCGTCCAACAGCAGGTATAATGGTGTCACCATGACCGCTACTCGCCCCCCTTCCGCCCCGCGGCTGACGACGGCACTCAAGGTGGCCGGCGTCTACATCCTGGGCGCTACCCTGTGGATCGCCTTCAGCGACCGCCTGCTGGCGCAGCTGATTCAGGACGCGGGGCAATTGTCCCGCTGGCAGACGCTCAAGGGCTGGCTGTTCGTCGTGGCTACCGGCGGGCTGCTGTTCGCCTATCTGCAGCGCTCGCTGCGGCGGCAGCAAGAAACCTTCGCAGAGCTGACCACCCTGTTCGATTCCCTGCCGGCCATCGTCTATGCAGCCGACATGCGGACCTTTGAATTGCTCTTCGTCAACGCTTACGCCAGCGAGCGCTTTGGCCAACACTGGCGCGGGCTGAATTGCTATGCCTACCTGCAGCAGGGGCAGGAGCAGCCCTGTGGTTTCTGCTCGAACCCCCTGCTGGTCCAGGAGGGACAGCCCGGTCCGCCGGTGACCTGGGAGTTCCGCAACACCAGGGACGGCCGCTGGTATCAATGCCTGGACAAGGCCGTGCGCTGGCCCGACGGCCGGCTGGTCCGGCTGGAGGTCGCCCTTGACATCACCGAACGCAAGGAGATGGAGCGGACCAAGGATGAGTTGCTCGCCACCGCCAGCCACGAGATGCTCACCCCCCTGACCGCCATCTCCGGCTTTGCCGAACTGCTGCTTGAGGAAGGCGGCCTGGCCGAGCCGGCACGGCGCCACGTCGCCACGATCAGCCGCGAAGCGGAGAGAATGCAGGAGCTTGTGCAAACCTTCCTGGACGTCAAGCGCCTGAAGACCGACCAGGCACGCATCGACTACGAACAGCTGGCCTTGCGCGAACTGCTGGAACAGAGCGCCGCTCTCGGCGCCGAGTGTTCCGACCGGCATGCCTTGACCATCGACTGCCCCGACCAGCTGGTGGTCCTCGGCAACCGCCGCGAGCTGACGCAGGTATTCAGGCAGCTGATCGGCAATGCCTGCCGCTTTTCTCCGGCCGGCGGCACGGTCCAGGTGCAGGCCGGCCCGGCGGGAGCCACCGTGCAGATACTGATCATCGACCAGGGGATCGGCATCCCGGCCGAAGAACAAGAGCGCATTTTCGAGCCGTTTCACCGGCTCGACATCGGCGACCGGCGCCGGGTCCGGGGCATCGGCCTGGGGCTGGCCATGGTACGCGAGATCATCACCCTGCATGGCGGATCCGTTCACGTCGAAAGCGCCGCGGGACAGGGGAGCCGGTTCGTCGTGACCCTCCCCCATCCTGCGGCAGCGATTGCCGTGGGGAACTGACCAGCCTTTCCAGGACGGGCCGATGGATACGGTCAAATTACTGCGTCGTCATCCGTTTGCGGTGCTGGTCAGCCTGCTGACCACAGCGATCGCCCTGTGGGTCGGCTACTATCTGGCCACCTTCGATCTGAACCGCTATCGCGACTATCTGGCCGGCGAGCTCAGCCGGCGCCTGCAGCTGCCGGTGCATATCGGCGAAGCGCACCTGGAGTTGCGCGAGGCCGGGATCGCCTTGCGTTTTGCCGATCTGCAGATCGGCACGGCCCAGACTCCGACCGAGGTCCACGCCGACCAGCTCTGGCTGCAACTTGCCTGGCGCGGCCTGCTGTTCCGAAAGCCGATCTTTACCGAGGTCGCCCTCGGCACTCCGCAGCTAAGGATGTCCTGGCCGCCGCCGCAGGTCGATGCGACCCCGCCGCCTACCCGCAGTTTCGATTTGGACCTGTTGAGCGACCTGCAGGTCAAACGCATCGAAATTCACCAGGGAAGCGTGTCCTTGAACTGGCACGACCCTGCCGGGGCAGCACGGTCCCTTGCCCTGGCAGACCTGGAGATTGAAGTCGGTCAGCTTGGAGTGGCCAAGACTGTCACGTTCGACGGCACCGCCAACCTGCTCGGCCAGACCAGCCCGGCACGGCTCGCCGGCAAGGGAAGCTTCGCTCTGCCGGCCACGGGAACACTGCGGGACGCCCGGTGGGATCTCGCCCTGGACGCCAGGGGGCTCGAGGCCAACCGGCTCACCCGGCTGATTGCCGGCGAGGGCGGAGCGTTTGCCGCGGGCAGCGCCGATCTCAAGCTGTTCCTGAACGGGTCACTGGCCACGGAAGTGACCATCCAGGCGGAATTGACGGGCGCGGGCCTGAGCTTCAAACCCGGCCCCGCCATTGAAAAACCGGTGCCGGTCAAGCATCTGCAGGTTGCCGGCACCTGGCAGTCACAGGAGGGCCGCCAGCATTTCCGGCAGGTAGCGCTGCAATTCAACGACCTGCGCCTGGCCGGCGAATTTTCGCTGAGCGCAAACGACAGCGGCCATCAACTCGCCGGACAGCTGAGCAACGGCACGCTGCCTCTTGACACGATTCGCCAGTGGGTGCCCCCTGCCTTGCAGGAGACCAACCCGCTTTTCTCCCGACGGCTTCCCGGCGGTCTGATTACCCTGCACCACGCCAAATTCCGGGCCGACATCCCTGCCGACCCGCAGGGGTTCCGCAGCTTTTCTCTCGATGAACTGCATGGCAAGGCCACGGCCCTGAGTTGGGATCTTGGCCGGGAGCGCAAGGCTGAACTGAAATCCCTCGTCTTGCGCCTTGAAAACAACCGCTGGCACCTCGAACAAGGCACCGGCACGGTCGCCGGTCTGCAGGCCACGCTGTCCGCCACGGCCTTTCCGCAAGAGGACGGCCTGCCGCAATTCTCCCTCGACCTTGCGATCAACGGATCAGCCGGGCAGTTCGTTGCCCTCGCCGGACGCCCCCTGCCGGCGGAGCTGGCTATTGCCGGCGACCTGACAGTCAAAGGGCATCTGGCCGGAACGCCCGCCCTGTACAGTTTGGACGTACACACGGAGCTGGCACAGCTGGAGGTCGGCTACGGCGAGCATCTGCACCGGCCGCCCGCCTCAGGGAGCAGCCTGACCATCCGCGGGCAGGGCACCCGGTCGACCCTCACCATCGAGGAGGGAAATCTTGCGCTCGCACCCTTCTCCGGCCGGTTGACCGGAACCGCTGACTGGAGCGCTGAACCGATCGCAGACTTTTCCGCCCAAATTCTGCTGGCGGAGCTGAGCAGTGCCTACGCTTACGCGCCAGCGATCGGCAAGCTGCAGTTGCACGGCAGCGCATCCGTGAACATTGCGGCGAGCGGCCCGCTGTCAACCCTCGAACCAAAGATCACTCTCGACCTGGTTGACGTCAGCATCCCGACCCACGGCATCGTGGCGGACGTGACCAAGCTCAGCGGCCGCGTGCTGTTCGAGGCGCAGGGGGTGCGCAGTGACAAGCTGACGGCGCGCCTCGGCAACTCGCCGGTCACTCTGAAGGCACGGGTTGCCGACCTGGCGGCGCCGCGGCTCGAACTCGCGGTCCAGGCCCCGGCGGTCCGGGCCGACGAGCTGGTCTTTCATTCTGACCGGATGACCTTGCGGGCCGTGCACGGCAACCTGATTTTCGATCGCGACGGGTTGCTCTTCGCCCCGGTCGAGGCGCGCCTCGATGGCGGCACCCGGGCGACAGTCACCGGCAGTGTCAGGAATTTCGCCGCCCCCCGGGTCGACCTCGAGATCTCCGGCGAATATGCCAACGTCAAGGAGATCATCGGCCTGTGGACCGACGTTTCGCCGGCCGCCTCGGCCGCCCACAAAGCTCGCCAGACCACGGCTTCCCCCCGCAAGCCGTTGCCGCCGATCCGCATCAAGGTCGACGCCAGGGCGGGGGAACTCTACGGCATGAAGTTTTCCAGCGCCAAGGCGATCATCGTGCCGACCGCGGAGCGACTGCTGATCCACCCCCTCGATTTCACCGTCGGCGAGGGCTACTGCACGACCCAGGTGGTGGTCGACTACTCTGGCAGCCATAGAGTCCTGCGCACCTCCGGTCATGTGGAGAACGTCGATGCCTACGCGGTCGTCAACGAGCTGCTCGGGCGCAAGAGCATCATGCGCGGCAACCTGCGCGGGGATTTTTACCTGCAGGGGGAACTGGGAGAGGGGCGCTTTGTGCCATCCTCCATCGGCAACATCAATGTCACTGTGCACGACGGGGTCATGCGCCATTCGCCGGTTTTGAGCACGGTTTTCTCGCTGCTCAACGTCTCCCAGCTGTTTTCCTTCAAGCTGCCGGACGTCAACCGTGAAGGGGTGCCGTTCACCCGGCTTGCCGCCGAACTGGCCATCGACAGGGGGGTCATGCGTTCCGACCTGATCGTCATTGACAGCGAAGCCATGAACATGTCCTACATCGGCACGTTCGACATGGTCAAAGACGACCTCGACCTGCTGGTGGTGGTGAAGCCGCTGGGGACCATCGACAAGGTGGTGACCCGTCTGCCGATTGCCGGCTGGATCCTGGGCGGGGAGGAGAAAGCCCTGATCACCGCCCAGTTCAAGGTGACCGGCCCGGCGGCGAAACCGGACATCGAGGCGATCCCGATCAGCGCCATGTCGAAAGGGGTGCTGGGGATTTTCCAGCGCACCCTCGGCCTGCCACTCAAGCTGATCGAGGACCCGGCCATTCTCTGGGGCGGCGGGGGGGAGAAGAAAAACTAGCCTGCTAGCGGGGTTTTTCGCCGACGTACACGACCGCAATGCCCCCGGTCAGGTCGATGTGGCGCAGGGCATTGAGGCCGGCGTCGCCCATCATCTTCAGGAAGGTCTGCCGGTCGGGGAACTCCTGCACCGATTCCGGCAGGTATTGATAGGCACTGCGCCGCGACAGCAGTCCGCCGAGGCGCGGCAGCAGTTGATGGAAGTAGAAGAGATAGACGGAACGGAACAGCCAGCTTCGGGGGGTGGCGAACTCGAGCACTACCAGCCGCCCCCGCGGCTTGAGCACCCGCGCCATTTCGCGCAAGCCGCGCTCGCGATCGACGACGTTGCGGATACCGAAGGCGATGGTGACCCCATCGAAGCTAGCGTCGGGATGGGGAAGGGCCTCGCAGGGGGCGTTGACCAGCTCGATCCGGCCGCAATGGCGAGAGGCCGCAACCTTTTCACGGCCACGGACCAGCATCCCCTGGGTGAAGTCGGCGCCGACGATGCGGACCGACGGATCGGTCTGCCGGGCCACCTCCAGGGCGACATCGCCGGTCCCGGTGGCCACATCGAGCACCCGGCCCTGCGGCGGAATCGCCAGCTGGCCTACGGCGATCCGTCGCCAGCGGCGGTCGACACCGAACGACAGCAGCCGGTTCAGCAGGTCATAACGCGGGGCGATTTCGTCGAACATCTCGCGGATCGCCCGCCCCTTTGCAGTCAGCTTGGTCATTGCACTCCCCCGTCCGGCATGATCCGGACGCCGGGTTTTATACCACGAGGGTCTGATGCCGTCAGCCAAAAAACGTGCCGGGGAACCGGCCACGCCGGTTCTCCCATGCAGCCGCTGATCGTCACGGCCGCCATCGTTCGCCACCAGGGGCTGGTGCTGGTCACCCAGCGACCGGAAACCGCGCGCCACGGCGGCCTGTGGGAGTTCCCCGGCGGCAAGCTGGAAGCGGACGAAGACCCGGGGGCGGCCCTGCAGCGGGAACTGATCGAGGAACTCGACCTGCCGGTGTCGGTCGGCGAGATCTTCGCGGTTGTTCATCACCGCTACGATTGGGGGGCGGTGCTGATTCTCGCCTACCTTTGCGAACCCGCCCACACCAGGGTACGCAATCTCCAGGTGGCAGCCCACCGCTGGCTGCCGGCCATGGAGCTCTCCTCCCTGCCCTTCCTCCCTGCCGACCTCCCCCTGATCGAGCGCCTGCAACGTCAGCCGGCCGGCCCGTAGCCGGCCGCGCGCCGCAACGACGCACCTCCCCTTGCCGCTCAGCGCGAGATGAAGTCGAGCTTGAAGCGTTCGCGCATGATGCGCAGGAACGTGTTGACCCCCTTCAGGGCTCGGCGCAACTGGTCCCGTTCCAGATCGGTCATGACCAGCGGGTTGACGTGGTTGCTCGGTTTCTTCCCGGCGGCCAACGCCTTGATCTGCCTCTGCAACCGCAGCTGGACCAGAGAGGTGAACGCCTGGTCGATGATCTCGACATCCCCGGCAGGAAGAACGCCGCGCTGCCGGAGCAGGTCGAGCTTGTCCCAGGTGCTGCCGCCGGTGGTCCCGTTTTCCAGGGCCAGCAGGCTGGCCCCCTCGGTGATGGCAAAGATCCCCGCTTTTTTGATATCGAACTCGCCGCGATGTTCGCCGCGCCGCTCGACCCGGATATGCCCGAACATCCCGAGGGGCGGCGGGAACCGCGCAATGTGCCGGGCCATGTAAGGAAAGAACAGGGCGAACCGCTCCAGAACCTCCTGGACATGCGCATGCAGCTGCGCTTCGAAGCGGGGATCGCCATAAATTGTACGGAAATCCTGAAACATGCCGAAGTTGACCAGATGCTCCGGCTTCGGCAGGGTGAGCCACTGGTCGAGCAGCCGCTGCCACTCGGAAACGCTGTGGCGCCACTGCGGGTTGCTGGCCATGGTGTCGCCCGGGCAGCGCGGGACGCCGATCATTTCCAAGGCTTCGACCAGGCGCAGGGCAAAGCGCTCGATTTCCGCCAGTTGCTCCGCCGGCAGGTCGTCGGCATAGATGATGGCACTGTCCTGATCGGTGCGCAGCGTCTGTTCCCCGCGCCCTTCGCTGCCGAGGGCCAGGTAGGCGGTGCCAGCGGGCAGGCGGAGGCCCTCGACACTGTCGAGCAGGGCAATGACCCGCAGGGTGAAAGCGTCGTTCAGGTGCGAGATGAGCTGCACCAGGCTCTTGGTGTCGGCTCCGGCCCGGGAGGCGAAGCTGACCATGCCGATCATGCGGGCGCTCACCTTGCGCAGCTGCTCGATCGACGTCGCCGCCTCGATCTCCTGGTTCAGGTAGAGCGGCGTACGAGTCTGCAGGCGCAGCAGATCGGCATCGGTGATGACCCCGAGCAATCCTCCCGCTTCGTCGAGCACCACCACGCGGTGAATGTTGTGCTTGGCCATCTTGAAGATCGCCTCCACCACCAGGTCGCGGCCGCGCAGGGTGATCAGGCCGGCCGTCATGATTTCCCGCACGCAGCGGCCAGCGACCGTGCCGCCGGCGATCGCAATCAGATTGCGCAGGTCGGAGACCGAAACGATCCCCACCGGGACCGCATTCTCGACCACGACCACTCCGGAAGTATTGTGCTGGCGCATCAGCCGCGCCGCCTCGACGACCTCCATGTCGGGCGCGCAGGTGACCGGCGCCCCCTGGCACAGCGATTGAACCTGCAGAAACAGAAAATGTTCTTCACTGAACGAGGTGTGCGGCATGACAGCTCCGGGACGCGGGTTGACGACTTTCTATTCTTTCCGGTTTTACACCCATGCGCAACTGTTCTTTGCGCCAGCTGTTCTTTGCGCCAGGCCGGGGCTCAACTCAGCGCCTGCCGGGGAGAGCGGCTCCCGCGGTGCAGCGGGCGCTCGTCGATAACGGTTTGAAAGCAGATGCACCGTGTTACGGCGGTTGTCATCCCGCGCGCAATCTGCTATCAAGTGTGGCGATACTAGCGCCACCAACCGACAAGGAGCACCAATGATCAGCAAGACCTGGCTGCGCTACACCCTCGGCCTGATCCTCGGCGGCGCTGCCGGACTGAGCCTGACCGCAACCATCCTGCCGCTCGCCATGTCGCTGGCCGGCCTGAAGGAAGAGTTCCTGATTCGCTGGGATCTGGGCGGCTACGCCGCCCATTGCGTGCTGGCCTTTGCCTGCGGCAGCTGGTTGGTCGCTCGCGTTGGCAAAAGTCGGCTTGGTCCGCTGCTGCTCGGCGGCATCGGCATCCTCTGCGGCGCCGCCCTTGGCCTGGCGGTCTATCCCGGAGAACTCGAATGGACCGCGTTCATGGCCGTGGCCGCCGGAGCCTACGGCAGCCTCGGCGGCCTGCTGCTCGGCCATGTCCTGCAAAAACCGGACGATGCCGATCTTGCCGCCAGATAACCGGAAGCTCCCGCCAGCGGGCTTTTGTCTGCCAGGGAAGCAATGAGCCCGATTGCCCAGCTCAAGGACATTGAACCTTTCAGCCAACTCCCCGAGGAGCGGTTTCGAGAGCTGGGCAGCACGGCGACCCTTGCTGACTACCCGGCCGACACCTACATCTTCCGGCAGAACGACCCGCCCACCGGTTACCTCTACGTCATCAAGGAAGGGCTGGTCGCCATCACCGTCGTCAGCCCCGATGGTTCCGACATCGTGGTCGACTACCGCCGCGACGGCCAGATGTTTGGCGGCTCGCCGGTCTTTACCGGCCAGCCGTATGCGGGGGGAGCGCGCACCATCAAGCCGACCCTCTGCCATCTGATTCCGGCAACGGCCCTGCAGCGCCTGCAGAAAGACTTCCCGGAAATCTCGAACTTCTTCACCCGCATGGTCCTGTCGCGGGTCCGCACGCTCTATTCAGAGATCGTCAACGAACAAAAACACTCCTGCCCGGCCTTGGTGGAGGCCTATCCCTTCAAGAAACGCCTCGCCGATATCATGGCCACCGATATCGAAACCTGCGGACCGCAGGAGCGCGTGCAGCAGGTAGCGCAACGCATGGTCACCCGCGGCGTCGGTTCAGCAATGGTGGTCGACGAGCAACGGCAACTGCTCGGCATCATCACCGAGAAAGAGCTGGTCGCCCGTGTGGTTGCCGTGGAGCACGGCAACGGCCGTACGCTGAGCGCCGGCGAGATCATGACGCCCCGCCCGCCAGCCCTGGCTCCCGACACCTATATGTACGAGGCGATGGCCTACATGACCCGGCATCAGCTCAAATACCTGCCGGTCATCGAAAACGGCGAAGCCGTAGGGGTGGTCAACCTCCAGGATCTGATGCGCTACCGTAGCCACAAGGCCATGCTGCTGATCGGCAACATCCGCGAGGAACAAACGCTTGAGGGTCTGGCGGCAATCCGCCAGGAACTGGTTACGGTGGCACGCAGCCTGCTTTCGGAAACACGCAGCACCCCCGAGGTCATGGAAATCCTCTCCTACCTCCACCACGGCATTATCCGCCGGGCTTTCGAACTGTGCCTGGCGAAATGGACCGGCACAGGCACACGCCCCCCCGAGGTGCGCTACTGCTTCCTGATCCTCGGCAGCGGCGGACGCCGGGAGATGCTGCTCGGCCCCGACCAGGACCATGCCCTGGTCTACGAGGAGATCCCCCCGGCACGGCGGAAAGGGGTCGAGGCGTTCTTCGCGCCGCTGGCCCGCGATGTGGTCCTGGCCCTGCAGCAGATCGGCTACCCCCCCTGCGAGGGACAGGTCATGGCCGACAATCCGCAGTGGCGCGGCTGCCTGAGCGACTGGCGCACGCGCATCCGGAGCTGGGTCGCCACGGCTGAACCGCAGCAGATTCGCAACTCAGGGATATTTTTTGACTTTGCTCCAATCGCCGGGGACGTTACGCTGCTGTCCAGCCTGCGCGACATCGTCCGCGCGGAAGTGGCCAACCAGACCGGGTTCCTCTACCAGATGATGGCCCTTGAACTGCGCTACAAGGTGCCGGTCGGCATGCTCGGCCGTTTCATCCTCGAGCGCGGCGGTGAACACGACGGGGAGCTGTCGCTCAAACTCGGCGGGGTCATGTACATCGTCGATTGCGTGCGCATGTTCGCCCTGGAAAAAGGCGTGCAGGAAACCAGCACCCTGGGGCGCCTGAAGGCCCTGGTTGCCAGCAATATTTTCTCGACGGAAACGGCAGAGCACATCCACGCGGCTTTCGAGGCTCTGACCTTTCTGCGCCTGCGCCATGAAATCGCCAGCCTGCAGGCCGGGATGCCGCCCGGCCACCATATCAATCCCGGCACCCTGAGCAAGAACGAGCAGGACCTGCTGCGCGAAGCCTTCCAGGCGGTCAGCAAGCTGCAGGATTCGACCAAGCGCTACTTCTCCCACACCCCTTTCTGACAAGTCCGGCCCCAGGGGGCGCGAACCCCTCGCACCCCGCACCCCTCAACACTGCAGCACATGCACCGCGCAGGAGATGCAAGGATCGTAGGCGCGCACGATCTTCTCGGCGGCCAGCCGCAACTCGGCCTCGCTGGCGATGCCGGCCAAATCCGCGTGCAGCTGCCGTTCCATGGCCCGCTGGTTGATGGCGGTCGGCGTAACGATATCGGCGACGGCAACCTGCCCCCAGTCGTCTACCACATAGTGGTGGACCAGCAGGCCGCGCGGCGCCTCGAACAGCGCCGTGCCGCAACCCGGCTGCACCGCGCTGGCGGCAGTCCGCAACGCCGCGCCGGCCGGTGCGGCGGCCAGCGCATCGAGCAGTGCGCTCACCTGCCGCAGGGCCCAGCCGATTTCCCAGAGCTGGGCGGCATTGTTGCCATGAATTCCCTCGCCCCGGCCGGGACCGGCATAACCCGGGGTGCGCCCGGCCAACAGGGTGAGCCGCGCCAGGGCGCCGACCAGGAACGGGCCGTCGGCACCCGTCGCCTGTTTGGCGCGAGAGTGGGCGACCGCCTGTTCGCCGAGGAGCTCGGCATACTCCCCGGCCCTGCGGCTGTCTCCCCCCGGCAGATAGAGCCGTTCTCCGGCAAGGGCAAAGCCAAGGCCGCCGCCGGTGCTCAGGGGCGTGCCGACAACCGCTGCCGCTTCCGGGTAACGGGCCGTCTCCGCAAACCGGGCGGCAATGGCCGGCCAGCGCCGCAGCCAGGTCGCGACCTCACAACGCAGCGCCTGCAACTCGGCGGCGGAGGGCGCCCGCATGACCCCGCCGAGGACCGGGTTGACCGGGTGGATCACGCGGCCACCGGCAACTTCCTGCAGCCGGTTGCCGAAAGCCTTCAATTCCAACCCCGCCCGAGCCAGTTCATCGTTCTCCCGCAGCAGCTCGAGCAGGCTGGTGCGCCCGGTGAAGTCGGGCAGGATCAGACAGAAAAGATGCAGGGCGTGGCTCTGCAGGTGCCCTCCCAGCAGCAGGAGTTCCCGCACCTGGCGGGCCTGTGGCGGCACCTCGATGGCCATTGCTTGTTCGAGGGCGGTCAGCGCCGCCAGCTTGTGCACCGCCGAACAGATGGCACAGATCCGGCACACCAGGTCGGGAACCTCGACAGCCGCCCGGCCGACCACCAGCTTCTCGAACAGACGGGGCGACTCGACCAGGGCCAGCCGCACCGCCTGCAGCCGTCCCTCGTCGAGGTACAGCTCAACCCGCCCGTGCCCCTCGACCCGGGTCAGCGGCTGGAGGACGACCTTAGCCATGGCTGCCTCCCCGGAACCGTTCCAGGCGCCGGCGGACCTCGCGCACGGCCAGCCCGCGCTCGGCGAGCAGGCGGAAGACCTCGTCACGGTGAGCCTCGGCCACCTCGCCCCGGCACCCTTCGCAGATCACGCCGACGCTGGGGCAGCGGGCCAGGCACCCAGACCTGGTCACCGGCCCCAGGCAGGGGAGCCGGTCTTCCAGCAGCAGGCAGCGGTTTTCGCGGATCCGGCACTCCATGCAGACGGCGCATTCCAGCCGTCCCGGCCAGCCACCCCGAGGCAAGGCCGCAAGCAAGGCGAGAAAGTCGCTGCGCTCCGGCGGGCAACCGGGGATGTCCCAGTCGACCCGCACGAAACGGCGTACCGGTTGCGGCGGGAAGGTGCCCCGGGCCTCATCCCGCCCTGTCACCGCCAGCGCGTTGATGCCACCGCTCAGGGCACAGGCACCGACCGCCACCAGGAATTCGGCCCGTTCCCGCAAGGCCAGCAGCGCCTCCAGTTCGGCAGGGGTGGAGATGGAGCCTTCGACCAGGGCCACCGCCACGGCAAGATCATCGCCCGGAGCCGACGACACCAGGTCGAAACCGTGGCAATCGACCATCCCGGCCAGGGCGGCCAGCTGCTCCTCGCAGTTGACCAGCATCAGCTGACAGCCGCTGCAGGAGGTATAACGGGCGAAAGCCAGAGTGAGGGCGGCCATCTCAAATCGCCCCTTCCATGGTCCGCAACCGGTCGAGAGCAAAGACCGGTCCCTCCTGGCAGAGAAAGACCCCGCCGGTCACACAGTGGCAGCATTCGCCGACCCCGCAGCGCATGCGCCGTTCCAGGGTCGCGAAAATCCGCGCCGGCGGGATGCCGGTTGCCGCCAACTGCTCGAGCAGGCAGCGGTAGAGCGCCGGCGGGCCGCAAGCCGCCGCCACGGTGCGGGCCGGATCGAACACCACCTCGCCGAGCAGTTCCGGCACCACGCCGAGCCGGCAGTTCACGCCCACTTCCCGGCAGGGGAACTCCTCGGCGAAATCGACCGCCATGTGCAGTTCGATCCGGCCGGCTGCCGCCAGATCGGCCAGTTCGCCACGGAACAGCACCGCATCCGGCTCGCGGGCACCGTACAACAACATGACGCGTCCGCCCCACGCGTCATCGTCGAGCAGGGTATGGAGCAGGGCGCGCAACGGCGCCATGCCGAGCCCGCCGGCAATCAACAGGGCATCGCCGCCGGCAAAGGCCGCCAGCGGAAAGCCGTTGCCGAAGGGCCCGCGCAGGCCGACCTCGGCCCCCGCCGGCAACCGGAACAGCGCCTCGGTGACCCGCCCGGCGCGGCGGATGCACGAACTGATGCAGCCGTCGCGCACCTGGTCGCAAGCCGACACCGGGAAGGCGCCGATACCGGCGAGACTGACCTCGACGAACTGTCCCGGTGCCGGGGCCAGCGGCCGCTGCGGCCGAAAGGTGAAGAGCCGGTGTTCGGCCACCAGCGGCTCGATCCGTTCGATCAGGGTCGGACAGGGGAGGAAGTCGATGCTCATGCTCCCTCCTGGTGCAGGCGCCGGGCGATCGGTTCGAGATCGATATCGACCGGGCAGGCGCGCCGGCAGCGGCCGCAGCCGACGCAGGCGGGGATGCCACGCAGCGGGCCGAAACCGAGGCGCTTGTGTTCGAAGCGGAAACGCAGCCGCGCGCCGCGCCCGGGACGGAAATCGAAGCCGCCGGCCACCCGGGCATGGTCGGTAAAAAAGCAGTTGTCCCACACCCGCCGGCGGGTCACAGTGCCATCCAGCCGGGCTTCATCCAGCACTTCATAACAGGCGCAGGTCGGACAGACCGCCGAACAGGCGCCGCAGGCCAGGCAGCGCGCCGCCTCGGCCTCCCACAGCGGCGCCCCGGCACTGGCCAGGAAACTCGCCTCGTCGACCATGCTCATCGGCTCGGCGGGGGACGGCAACGGCAGCGCGACAGTCTGCGGCGAACCGTCCGGAACGGCTCCGGCAACAATCTCCCGGCCGGCCGGAGAGAGGCCCCACAGGCGGGTGCCGTCCCAGAACAGATCGCCGGCCGGTGGCAGGCCGTCGGCCCGGCAGGCGCAGTCGTCAGCCGGCGTACAAGGGCCACCGATCACCAGCAAACGGGCGCGGCGGGCACAATACAGCGGATCATCGGCAAAGGCCTGGTCGAGGTAGGCCAGCGCCTGCAGGTCGCACAGGGCCACGCCGGTCACCAGGAGCGCGGGGGGCGGCGGGGGCGGCGCATAGCCTGGGCTGCCGTGGTGCCAGAGCGGGTCGGCGGCAGGAAGCAGAAGCTTTTTCAGCGGCAGGAACGGCAGCTGCGCTGCGGCATCAAGGGGTGGTCGGTCCAGCGGATGCAGGCGCCAGAGACCATCGGCGCCGCATTGCGGACTCCACACCTGCCGGTCGCCGGCCAGGCGCAGGAAGAGCCCTTCAGCCTGTTCGCGCGCCAGGGGGATGCTGGGGAATGCGGGCCATAGCATAAGGTGCCTCCCAGGCAATAATAACACCCGGCGGCGTCCTGGCAATGGCAGTCCGATTGCCGAAGCGGCAAAGGCATGGTATTTTATGCCACTTCCGACGGAGGAACAGGCACATGCTCAGGATGATCTTCGGCACCCAGAACGACCTGACAGGGCTGATCATGCGCCTGACCCTCGGCGCGGTGATGCTGCCCCACGGCCTGCAGAAGGTGTTCGGCCTGTTTGGCGGCGCCGGCCTGCAGGCGACGATGAATGCCTTCACGACCAAGCTGGGGCTGCCGGCGCCGGTGGCCGTGCTGGTGATCCTGGCCGAATCGGCCGGGGCCCTCGGCCTGCTGGTCGGCTTCTGCACCCGCCTGTGCGCCCTCGGCATCGCCCTGGTGATGGGCGGGGCCATTTTCTTTGTCCACGGGCAGCACGGCTTCTTCATGAACTGGTTCGGCCGGCAGGGTGGAGAGGGCTTCGAATATCACCTGCTGGCCATCGGCCTGGCCCTGGCCCTGGTCATCCACGGCGGCGGCAAATGGTCCTTCGATCAGCGCATCGCCCGCTGAGGCACAATCAGCGGGCGGCATTGACATAGTCTTAAAGTTAGTCTAGTTTATGACTATGATTAGCATCAACATCCACGACGCCAAAACCCACCTCTCCCGCTACCTGGAAGAAGTCGCCAAGGGGCAAACGGTGGTCATTTGCAAGCGCAATCGCCCGCTCGCCGAAATCCGCCCGGTGCCGGCGCCGGCCACGGCACCGCGGCCGATCGGCCTGGCCAAGGACATCTTCACAGTCTCGCCCGCTTACTTCGAGCCGCTACCGGATGATATGCTTGACAGCTTCGAAGGGCGCGCTCACACTCCGTGAAGCTGCTCCTCGACACCTGCACCTTTCTCTGGCTGATCAGCGACGCTACCGAACTCTCCCCCCCGGCACGGCGCCTCTTCAGCGATCCGGCCAACGACGTTTTCCTCAGCGTGGCCTCGTCCTGGGAGATCATCGTCAAAAACCAACTGGGGAAGCTGCCGTTGCCGCAACCGCCCTACGAGTTCATCCCCACCTGGCGCACTCGTCACAACATCGAACCCCTGCCGCTCGCCGAAGCCGCCGTGCTGCAGTTGGCCCGCCTCCCCGACTACCATCGCGACCCCTTCGACCGCATCCTCATCTGTCAGGCCATCGCCGACGGGCTGGCCATCCTCACTCCCGACCCGCTGATCCGGCAGTATCCGGTGCGGGTGGAGTGGTAAGGGCTTGATCCTCAGCCGCCGTCAGCGCCCGGAAAATTTCGGTTGGCGCTTCTCGACAAACGCCTTGATGCCCTCGCGGGCATCGGCGCTGGCAAAACAGAGCGCGAACAGGTCGGCCTCGTAGCGGGCCGCCCTGGCAAAATCCATCTCCAGTCCGTTTTCAATGGCATCCTTGGCGATCCGGATCGCCGAGGCGCTCTTTTCGACCATTCTGGCCGCCACCGTCCTGGCTTCGGCGAGCAGCTGGTCGGCGGGCACCACCCGGTTGACCAGGCCGATCCGCCAGGCCTCGCGCGCGTCGATCATCTCCCCGGTAAAGACCAATTCCTTGGCGCGCCCCTTGCCGACCAGACGGGCCAGGCGCTGCGTGCCGGCGAAGCCGGGGATGATGCCGAGCTTGACCTCGGGCTGGCCGAAGCGCGCGGTTTCGGCGGCGATGCGCAGGTCACAGGCCATCGCCAGTTCGCAGCCGCCGCCCAGGGCGTAGCCGTTGACCACGGCAATCACCGGCTTGGGGAAGGTCTCGATGCGGTCACAAACCCGCTGGGCCAGCAGGGCGAAGGCACGGGCGCCTTCCACATCCAGACTGTCGAGGTAGCGGATGTCGCCGCCGGCGACGAACGCCTTGTCTCCGGCCCCGGTTATCAGGACCACCCTTACGTCGGGGTCGCTTTCCAGGCTGTCGAGCAGGGTGGCGAGCGCCCGGAAGGTGGCAACCGTCAAGGCATTGAGGGCCTGGGGGTTGTTGATGGTGATCAGGGCGATGCCGTCGCCCTTTTCCAGCAGCAGGATGTCGTCACTCATGGTTGTCTCTCCTTGTGGGATCCAGGGTCATGGGAGCGGTAGTTCAGCGTTTTCAACTGCTCTAAAATCGCCGGGAATGTGAAAGGGAGCATCCGAAGACACTCCCCGTGACGCGTCACTCAGGTTTTGCCGTGACGGTTCAGGTCTGGACTTTCTGGCGCAATAGCTCGGCCTGATCGACCAACACCGGCAAATCGCTCTGGACGACTTCCCAGACGATAGCCATGTCAACGCCGAAGTATTCATGCACCAGGAGGTTGCGAAAATCCTTGAGGTCCTGCCAGGCAACCGCCGGTGCCTGGGCCTTGAGGTCATCAGGCAGTTTGCCGACAGCCTCGCCGATAATTTCGAACTCACGGATCACGGCCGACTAACGCATGCGATCTGCCGTGAACTCAGCGAAGGCCATCCCGGCGACATAGTCCTGGATGGCCTTGCCCGCCTCCAGCAGATCGTCCAGATACAGCAGCGGGGAGCGGTCAGACATACAGGATGTCCTGCGCAATCCTGGCGCGGACAGCCGGTTTCAGCGTGCTCTCGATGCCGAGATCGACAGGGTGCTGGAAGACCCCCTCCAGTCGACGCTTGAAGGCGAGGAAATTGCGAAGTTTTTTGCGGGAAGCCTCCATTTCGATGGCGATGTCGATATCGCTCCCCTCGCGCATTTCGCCACGCACGATGCTGCCAAACAAGCCGATACGCTCGATCCCGTATTGGTCATGAAACTCCTGCTTATGAGCGCGCAGAAATTCTATGACCTGTTCTTTGTGCAGACTCATGCTTCTGCCCTTCCGCTTGGCAAGATGCGCAAGCATACCTCATTGCTCAGGATTTTTCCAAGCACAGGAAACGAAGGCCCGCAGCCAAGGTGACCGCAGGCCTTCGTGAACTTATCTGCAAGTCGGCCTAGAGCAGGGACTGGACCGCCGCCAGGGCGGCGGTATAATCCGGCTCGGCGGTGACTTCGGGGACAATCTGCAGATAGCTGACCCGGTCCCTGGCGTCGACCACCAGGACTGCGCGGGCCGCCAGCTTGAGTTCCTTGATCAGCAGACCGTAGTTGAGGACGAAGGAGCGCTCCTGGTAGTCCGACAGCGTCTGCACCCTGGCGATCCCGGCATTTCCGCACCAGCGTTTCTGGGCGAAGGGCAGGTCGAGGCTGATGGTGTACACCGCCACGCTGTCCGGCAGCTGTGCGGCCTGCTGGTTGAAGGTGCGGGTCATGGTGTCGCACACCGGGGTGTCGAGGGACGGCACCACGGTTATCAGGCGGACCTTGCCGGCGCTGCTGGCGAGAGTCACCGGTTGCAGCCCGTTATCGACCACCCGGAAGTCGGGAGCGGGGTCACCGGCCTTGACCGGCTGGCCGACCAGGGTCATCGGGTTCCCTTTGAAAGTAGTCAGACCTTGTCGTTCCTGGCTCATGAGCGCTTCTCCAAGTGAGGGATGGGTCGATGCCGGCGGCAGCGCGGCGCCGGGGGTTGCATTAGTTGTTAGTCAATCATGGCCACAGGGAAAGTCAAGCGGCGGCCCTTTTGCCGGGAGGGCGCATCGCTCAGCAGTTCATCCCGCAGCGCCGGCAGCCGGGATGGCAGATGCTGCCGGGCCGGGCCGCCAGGGCCTCGCGGTACTCGTGGCGGAGAAAGTCGCGGCGCACCCCCTGGGCGAGAATTTCCCAGGGGAGAAGTTCCTCCGCGCCCCGTTCGCGCTGGAGGTAGAAGGGCAGGTCGAGGCCGGCACTGCGGCAGGCCGCCCTCAGCCCCTTGCCGGCCGCCAGCAGCGGCAGCAGCCGGCCGCAGCGCCGGTCGCCGCGGGCCAGCAATCCTTGCAGCTCGGCGCTGCGCAGCGATTCGCACTGCAGGTCGACATTGGCCAGCGGCCCGATCATCCGCTGCAGTTGCCGGTATTTTTTCTCCAATCGGCCCACCGGCTCCATCGGCGCCCACTGCAGCGGGGTCCACGGCTTGGGTACGAAGGGGTTGACCGACAGGGTCAGCCGCCCCAACTTGCCGCGCGCGCGCCCCACCTCCTCCCAAATCTGGCGAATCTGCCTGGTCAGGGTGCCGATCGCCGCGATGTCGTCGTCGCTCTCGGTCGGCAGGCCAATCATGTAGTAAAGCTTGAGATTGGGAATTCCGCCGGCGGCAAGCATCCGCACCGCGGCGAGGATTTGGCTCTCGTCGATCCCTTTGTTGACCACGTCGCGCAGCCGCTGGCTGCCGGCCTCGGGGGCCAGGGCCAGGGTCTTGTGTCCGGACCGCGCCAGCACTTCCACCTGTTGCGGAGTCACGGCATCGATCCGTACGCTGGACACCGAGACCTCACCGCCGCTCTCCAGGATGGCCGCACCGAGGTCGGCCAAGCCAGCATAATCGCTGACCGCGGCGGCCACCAGTCCGACCCGGCCCGGCCGCGCCTCCCCCCCGAGCAACTCCTGGCGGAGGGCGGCCACCGAGTGCTCGCGGAACGGCCGATAGATGAAGCCGGCAGCGCAGAAGCGGCAGGCGCGCGGACAGCCGCGCGACACCTCAAGCAGTTGCATGCCGCTGAACTCGGTGTCGGGAGTCGCCACGCAGGTCCGTGCCTGGAAATCGTCGAGGCGTGCCAGAAACTGGCGCTCGACCTGCGCCGGGGCACCCCGTCCGGGAACCATCGCCTGCAAGGTGCCGTCCTCGTGGTAATCGACCCGGTAAAGCGCCGGAACGTAAATTCCCGGGATGCCGGCCAGCTTCGCCAGCAGATCGTCCCGCGTCGCTTCCCCGCCCTGCTGCAGGGCATCGAAGAGCGGTTCGATGAGGACCTCGGCCTCGCCAACGGCGAACAGGTCCATGATCTCGGCCAGCGGCTCGGGATTGAGGAAGGCGCACACTCCGCCAGCCAGCACCAGGGGATGGCGCGCATTGCGCTCGGTGCGCCACAGCGGCAGCTGGGCCAGTTCAAAGATGACGGGGAGGTTGAGGTAATCGTTTTCGAAAGAGATGGAACAGGCGATCAGGTCGAAGTCAGCCAGCGGCCGTTGCGTCTCGACGGACACCAGCGGGAAACCGGTACGCCGATGTTCGGCCAGATCCTCCGGATCAGGGAGAAAGAAGCGTTCGCAGAGCGTCCCCTGACGGGTATTGAGCAACTGGTAGACCGCCTGCAGGCCGAGGTTGCTCATCCCCTGGTGATAGGTGTTCGGGTAGAGCAGCGCCACGCTCAGCCGCCCCCCCCAGGGGTTGGCGGTCAACCCGCTCTCTCCGGCCAGGCGCTGGCGGTACTTGTCGATCAGGCGGTGGGACATCAAGGGTCAGTCTGCCACGGCGGCAAACCCGGCGGAAGGGGTAAGGGTTGCGGGAGAAACAGCAGGCCTTGGCAGTATCCAGAAGTTTGCAGCAGTCGATTTAATTCCAGCGCTATGAAAAGCGTTTATCATCCACAGCGTCTCCCCCGGGCAGCGATCTGTCAAGATATTCGTCAATAGAGATCCGCTCCACGTTTTTATAATAGTCGAAATATTCTCCGACCAGTTTCCTCGCGTCTCTCTTCGAAATTCCCAAATCGCTGGATAGCCCGGAAATCTTCGACTCCATAAACAGAAAAATACCGAAGCAGACAAGGGCCACAACAAAGTTCACAGGAACAAGCACCTTGAAGTCAGTAGTGATGATGCAGGTCACGAAATTGGTCGCCGCAAAGACCCCCATGGAGATTTTCAAGATAAGCCCATCAATCTTTCCCATTCGTCCCTCCCCCGCAGCAACGCAGCAACATCCCTGAGCATGACTTGTCCGGTCGGCAAGACCACTGCAAGCCGCTAACCCTTTACAAGCCTAAACGCTCTCCCTGAGAAAGCAATGGCCTCTGCGCCGGCAGAAGCCCTGGAGAACTCGCTAAGAATAACAAGACCGCCCTCGCAAAGGCGGTCTCTATCTGCACTTCGGCCACCAAGCGGGCGTTTCAATCGACGCGCCGGCGCAGGAAAGCCGGGATGTCGTACTCCTCCCCCTCGGCCAGACCGGAACGGGCGGCGCGGGGCTTGGCTCCCCCGTCGCGGTTGCGGATGTAGGCGGGAACGTCCATGTCGCTCTGGCTGACCGGACCGCTGCCGGCGATGGCGGCCAGAGCCGGGCGAGACGCTTCACGAGTCGCCTGGCGGCGTTTGTCAAAGGAGTCGCCGAAGCCGGTGGCGATAGCCGTCACCTTGATCCGCTCACCCAGCGACTCGTCGATCACCAGGCCGATGAAGATATTGGCCTCCTCGTCATTGACCTTCTCGTGGATAATCCGGGAGACTTCCTGGAAGTCGTCCATCGTCATGCTGGAGGAGCCCGCGACGTTGACCAGCACCCCCTTGGCGCCGGTGATGTCGATATCCTCCAGCAACGGGCTGCAGATCGCCTGGCGGGCCGCCTCGACGGCGCGGTTCTCCCCTTCGCCGACGCCGATCCCCATCATCCCCATGCCGCGCTCGCTCATCGCCCGTTTGACGTCGGCGAAGTCGACGTTGATCAAGCCGTGGTTGGTAATCAGGTCGGAGATCCCCTGCACCGCCTGGCGCAGCACGTCGTCGGCCGGTTTGAAGGCGGCGAGGATGCCGGTAGTCTTGCCGGCCAGGCCGCTCAGCCGGTCGTTGGGAATGAGGATCAGCGAGTCGACCACCTTCTTCAGCTCCTCGACCCCATGGTCCGCCTGTTTCTGCCGCCGGGTTCCCTCGAAAGTAAACGGCTTGGTGGCGATGGCCACGGTCAGCGCGCCGACTTCCTTGGCGACATCGGCGATCACCGGTGCGGCGCCGGTACCGGTGCCGCCACCCAGGCCGGTGGCGATAAACACCATGTCCGCGCCCTGCAGCAGCTCAGCCAGCCGGCCACGGTCCTCTTCGGCCGCCTCGCGGCCGACTTCCGGGTTGGCGCCAGCGCCGAGACCCTTGGTCAGGCGTCCGCCGAGCTGAACCCGGACCGGCGCCTTGCTCGCCTTGAGCGCCTGGGCATCGGTATTGGCAACAATGAATTCGACCCCTTCGACGTTGGCGGCAATCATGGCATTGACGGCATTGCTCCCCCCGCCGCCCACGCCAACCACCTTGATCCGCGCCACCTGCTCCATGCTGTCATCGAATTCGAACATGCTGCCCTCCAAACGGGTTTACGCGGCCGTTCCGACAACCGCGAAAAATCTCAAGACACAATATCTTGTGGCCACACTTACGTCAAGACGCTATATACACAAACTGCTCGGCCTTCTGAAAAATTCCACCAGAAGGAGCGGCGACCTAGAAGAATTCACCGAACCACTCTTTCATGCGTCTGACCACCCGGTCGAACACGTTTTCCTGGCCGATGGAGAAATTGCGGCTCTGCAGGTTGCGGCTGCCGTACTTGACCAACCCGACGCCGGTCGCATAGATCGGCGAATTGACCACGTCGGCCAGGCCGCCGATCCCCTGCGGCAGGCCGCGCCGGACCGGCAGGTTGAAGATCTGTTCGCCGAGTTCCGGCATCCCCGGCAGGATCGCCGAGCCACCGGTCAGCACCAGCCCGGAGCTGATCCGGTTCTCGAAGCCGCTCTTGATCAGCTCACGGTTGACCAAAGTGAAGATCTCCTCGACCCGCGGCTCGAGGATCTCCGCCAGCAGCTGGCGCGACAGGACCCGCGGCTCACGGCCGCCCACCGACGGCACCTCGATGGTCTCTTCCTTGCCGACCATGGAGGTCAGACAGCAGCCCCATTTCTGCTTGATCCGCTCGGCTTCCTGGGCCGGCGTGCGCAGGCCGACGGCGATGTCGTTGGTCAGGTGGTTGCCGCCCAGCGACAGGACCGAAGTGTATTTGATCGCCCCGTCGACGAACACGGCGATGTCGGTGGTCCCGCCGCCGATATCGACCAGCGCCACCCCCAGTTCCTTCTCGTCCGGGGTCAGCACCGCCTCCGCCGAGGCCAGCTGCTCGAGGACGATGTCGCCGACCGCCACCCCGGCCTTGTTGCAGCTCTTGATGATGTTCTGGGCGCTGGCCACGGCGCCGGTGACGATGTGCACCCGCACTTCCAGGCGCACGCCGTTCATGCCGAGAGGTTCCTTGATGCCGTCCTGGTCGTCGACGATGAATTCCTGCGGCAGAATGTGGATGACCTCGCGGTCCATGGGGATGGCGATGGCCTTGGCGGCGTCGATCACCCGGCGTACGTCCTCGGCCGTGACTTCACGGCTCTTGATGGCGATCACTCCCTGCGAGTTGATGCCGTTGATGTGCCCGCCGGCAATCCCGGCAAAGACCGAATTGATATCGCAGCCGGCCATCAGCTCCGCCTCCTGGATCGCCTTGCGGATCGCCGTCACCGTGCTCTCGATGTTGATCACCACCCCTTTGCGCATGCCGCGCGACGGACTGGTGCCGATACCGACGATATCGAGCCCGCCCTCGGTCATGGTGCCGACAATCGCGCAGATCTTGGTGGTGCCGATGTCCAGGCCAACGATCAGGTTCTCGCCCTTTTTGCTCATGACAATCCCTTTCTCCCCTGCTTCTCGTTGCGGCCGGCGGCGTATTTCGGGTCCACCTTGACGATCACCCGGTCGGCAACGTTCAAGTCGATATAGTGAAGCGCCGTCAGGCGCGGTTCCAGTTCGGCATAGATGCGCTCGAGCCGGTCGAGCTTGCCCGCGTAATCGTCGTGGCCGAAGATGACCGGCACGCCGAACTGACGGGTGTGAACCACCAGACCGTCCTGCGGATTGATACGGATTTCCGAAACGCGGCTGAGATTGAACAGGCGGCGTTCGGCCAATTGGCCGGCCAGCAGCAGCGCCTGCCGCAGCCAGGCCTGACCCTCGGCCGGGTGGTCGAGCAGGAGCTGGCGATCGATTCCGGTGATGATCGGCAAGTCGAGCCGGTCGCCGCTGTCGAGCAGCTTGAACACCTCTCCGGCCGCATTCACGTAGTAGAGGTAGTCGAGCTGTACTATGGCGCGCGGCTCATGTTCGGTCACCGTGATCACCACTTCGTCCGGCAGCGAACGCACCACCTCGGCCCTGGCGATCCACTGATTTTCCTCGATCCTGCGGCCGATCAGGGCCAGATCGAGGTCGAAGATCCGGGTGCCGATGCGGATGTCCGAGGCGGCGGCGATCTCCTCGGCGGGAACCCGCGCCTGGGCCACCACGCGCACGTTGTGCACCGTGAAGTAATCGGATTCACGCAGCAGCTGCAGTCCAAGCATGCCCCCGGCGACCGCCAGCAGCGCGCTGCCGGCAAACAGCCCCCCGCGCAGCAGGTGGTGAAACAGCTTGCGCCAGTCGCGCGGCTGCTTTTCCTGCCGGCGGCGGTTCACCTTGACCTTCTTCGGCCTGTGACTTTTCAGATCGTGCATCACCCTGCCCTCGTTACCGGCGGTTACTTGCCGAGGCCGGCATCGGCAAGGATGCGCAGCACCAGCTGGCTGAAGGGGATTCCGGCTGCCGCGGCCGCCTTGGGCAGCAGGCTGGTCTCGGTCATCCCCGGGATGGTGTTGACCTCGAGGCAGAACAGCTGACTATCGCGCACCATGAAATCGGCCCGGGCGGCACCCCGGCATCCCAAAGCCCGGCAGGCGGCCAGCGCAGACTCCTGGAGACGGCCGTAGATTGCCGCCGGCAGCGGTGCCGGCAGCAGGTACTCGGTCTGCCCGGGGGTGTACTTCGACTGGTAATCGTAGAAGCCCCCCTTGGGCACCACCTGGATCACCGGCAGCGGCTGGTCGCCGAGAATCCCGACGGTGACCTCCGCACCGGCGATGAACTCCTCGACCAGCACCAGCGTGTCGTGGCGCAGCGCCTCCGCCAGACCGGCGCGCAGCCCCTCCGCATCGCGGGCGATGCTGACGCCTATGGTCGACCCTTCGCGGGCCGGCTTGACCACCTGCGGATAGCTGCGCTCCCCGGCGAGGAACGCCGAGAGATCGTCGCCCTGGCGGTAGACCGCAAAAGCCGGGGTGGCCACCCCATGATGCAGCAAAACCTGCTTGGTGACCAGCTTGTTCATCGCCAGACTGGAGGCCAGCACCCCACTGCCAGTATAGGGGATTTGCATCACTTCCAAAAGCCCCTGCACGGTGCCGTCCTCACCAAAGCGGCCATGCAGGGCGATGAACGCCACCGCGGGGTCGAGGGCCGCGAGTTGTGCCGGGAGGTTGCGGCCGGCATCCACCGCGACCGCTTCCAGACCGCAGCCTTGCAGCGCCCGCAGTACCGCGGCGCCGGTGCGCAGCGAGATGTCACGCTCGGCCGAGAGGCCGCCCATCAGCACGGCGATCCGCTGCCCATGCCATCGTTCCGGGTCGATCATTTCCCCTCACAGGCGGCGCTGGCGGTCAGCGCCACGCCGACAATTCTGACTTCGGTTTCCAACTCCACACCGGTGGTCAGCCGCACGTCGTTACGAATCGCCGCAATCAGCGCCTCGATATCGGCGGCCGTGGCGGCGCCGCGGTTGATGATGAAATTGGCATGGCGCTCGGCCACCTGGGCGCCGCCGATCCCCCGCCCGCGCCAGCCGGCGCGCTGCACCAGTTCCCAGGCCTGCATCCCGGGGGGATTCTTGAAGACCGATCCTGCGCTGGGGCCGCCCACCGCATGGGCCTTGCGGCGATGCTCGAGGCGCTCGGCATAGACCGCGCCGAGCAGTTCCGGGTCGCCGCCGGCCAGGCGCAGACGCGCGGCGGTGACGATTTCGCCCGGCAGCACCCCCGATTGCCGATAACCGAACTCGAAGGCGGCCGCCTGGCGCCAGGCGAAGGTCTCCCCGGCCAGCACCTCGACTTCTTCAACCACGTTGCCGATCCACTGATCTCCCGCCCCGGCGTTCATGACCACCGCGCCGCCAACCGTGCCGGGGATGCCGGCCAGCTCCTCGAGACCCGCCTGACCGGCCGCCACCAGCTGCTTGATCAGGGCGTTGAGGCGAACCCCGGCCTCGGCCTCGACCACCCCGTCACTGCCGATGCGCACCGTGTCGAAGTGGCGAAGATCGATGACCACCCCGGGGACCCCCCCGTCTCGCACCAGCAGGTTGCTGCCACCGCCGAGCACCATCCAGGGGATCGCCCCATCGCGCAGCAGGCGGAGCCCCTTGACTAGGTCCACATGATTGGCCGGGCGAAACAGGGCTGCCGGGCCGCCGACCCGCCAGGTGGTGTGGCGGCTGAGCGGTTCGTTGCGCAGCAGTTCCCCACGGCATTGCCTGGCCAAATCGTCGAGCAGCGACTGGTTCATCGGCTGGCTATTCCTGCAGCCCGGCCAGGAATTCCTCGCCGACCTGCCAGACATTGCCGGCGCCCAGCGTGATCAGCATATCGCCAGGTCGCGCCACTTCATGCAGATGAGCCAGCACCGCCGACCGGTCGCCGGCATGGACGCAGGACCGATGGCCATGCTCGCTGATGCCAGCGGCCAGGGCCGCGGCCGACACCCCGGGAATCGGCTCCTCGCCGGCGGCATAGATTTCCATCACCACCAGATGGTCGGTCTGGTAGAAAGCGGTGACGAATTCATCGAACAGGGCCTTGGTGCGGCTGTAGCGGTGCGGCTGGAAGACCGTCACCACCCGCCGCTGCCAACCGGCGCGGGCCGCGGCCAGGGTCGCCTTGATCTCGGCTGGGTGATGGCCGTAGTCATCGACGACCAGGATGTCCCGGGCTTCGCCCTTGATCTGGAAGCGCCGCTGCACCCCGCCGAAATCCTTGAAGCCCGCGACGATCTCGGCAAACGTCAGGTCGAGCTCCATGCCCACCGCCACCGCCGCCAGGGCATTGAGCACATTGTGGCGCCCCGGCATCTGGAAGCTGATCCGGCCGAGCTCCTCCCCGCGATAGTGAGCGGTGAAGGCCGTCCGGTCGGCCTTGTGTTCGATCGCCGACGCGGAGAAGTCCGCCTGACTGTTGATCCCGTAGGTCACCAGACGTTTGCGTACCTGCGGCAGCAGCATCTGGATGTTCGGGTCATCGAGACACAGGACCGCCAACCCGTAGAACGGCACCTTGTTGATGAAATCGATGAAAGTGGCCCGGATATGATCCAGGTCGAGATAGAAATCGAGATGGTCGGCATCGATGTTGGTGACCACGGCAATGGTCGGCGACAGCTTGAGGAATGTGCCGTCCGATTCGTCGGCCTCGGCGACCAGGAACTGCCCCTGGCCGAGTTTGGCGTTCGACCCGAAAGCATCGAGCCGGCCGCCGATGACCGCGGTGGGATCGATGCCGCCATGGGTCAGCACCGTGGCCACCATGCTGGTGGTCGTGGTTTTGCCGTGGGTTCCGGCAATGGCGATGCCGTACTTCAGGCGCATCAGTTCGGCGAGCATCTCGGCCCGCGGGATGACCGGGATCAGGCGGCGATGGGCCTCGAGCACTTCGGGGTTGTCGGCGCGCACGGCGCTCGAGGTGACCACCACATCGGCCTCTTCGAGATTTTCCTGGCGATGCCCGTAGGTGATCCTGCCGCCCAGCCCCGCGAGGCGCCGGGTGATGTCGCTTTCCTTCAAGTCGGAACCGGACACCTGGTAGCCGAGGTTGAGCAGCACCTCGGCGATGCCGCTCATGCCGATGCCGCCGATGCCGATGAAATGGATTTTCTGGATTTTGCCGTACATGACACTCCCTCAGTTCTTTCGGCACACGCTCCGGCACTCGGCGAGCAGCCGGGCGGCTGCCCCGCGGCGCGCCTGGCTGCGGGCTGCCGCCGCCATGCTGGCCAGGCGCGGCCGGTCATCGAGCAGGCCGTCGATCAGCCGGCCCAGGTCCGCGGGGATCAGGGTGCGCTCCTCGATCATCAGCGCTCCACCCCTGGCAGCCAGCGCCGCGGCGTTGGCTGCCTGGTGATTGCCGGCGGCATAAGGATAGGGAATCAAAATGGCCGGCCGCCCGCAGGCAGTCAACTCGGCAAGGGTGGTCGCCCCGGCCCGGCAGACCACCAGGCAGGCCGCCGCATAGGCCGCGGCCATGTCGGTGATGAACGGCAGCACCGTGACCTGGTCCCAGCCCGCCTCCCGGTATGCGCTCCGCACCGCCTCGGTTTCGGCGGCCCCGGTCTGGTGGACGATGCGCAGCGTACCGCGCCAGCGTTCCAGTTGCGGCAAAGCGGCCGGCAACCCCCGGTTGATGGCGCGGGCGCCGAGGCTGCCGCCGAACACCAGCAGCTGCGGCGACCCGCACGGCAGCTCGGGGCAGCTTTCCATCGCCGCCCTGACCGGATTGCCGGTCACCACGGTCGGCGTTCGCCGGAAGGCCGCACGGGCCTCGGGGAACGACAGGCAGACGCGCCGCGCCCAGCGGCCAAGCAACCGGTTGGCCAGCCCCGGCCAGGCGTTCTGCTCGTGGATCAGGTAGGGCACCCCCTTCAACCGGGCCGCCAGCAGCACCGGCAAGGAGGCGTATCCGCCTACGCCGACCACCACGTCGGGCCGGAACTCGGCAAGAATGCGTCGTGATTGCACCAGGCTGCGCGCCAGCCCGACCAGAGCCTTGCCGCGCGCCGCGACCCCGAGCCCCACCCAGCCACTCATCGAAATGGTGCGCAGCGGCCAGCCGAGTTCCGGCAGCA
>JBFYXI010000235.1:0-2908 GCA_041310635.1 Desulfuromonadaceae bacterium
AGAACAAGCGCTTCGTCCTCGACGTGAACCAGGAACGGTTGGAGAACGCGCCCGGTTTCGACAAGGAAAACTGGCCCGACTTCGCCGACGCGGCCTTTGCCGACAGCGTCCACAACTACTACGGCATCCCCCGTGACTGACGACGCACACGCGGCAGAGAGACTGCCATAGAAAAGCGCCGAAATACGGAACATTTCGGCTCGGCAATGCCGCGTACCTTCGGGGGTGGGAATCCGACTTGGAGAATTGCCACCCATGGGCCGTGTGCTCCCGTACCGACTATGCCCGTCCAATTCCAGTAGAGTGCTCTTGCGCCTTCGATAGAGCGTAGACGCAGCCGGCATGCATTGAATCCTGATTTCGATCGGGATCCACAAGCACTCTCCCATCCCTCACATAACGGAAGAAAGCGAATGAATATACGCAACATGACCGCAATGGCCGCCACAATTGGCCTCGTTTTCAACGCTGGCGTGATGGCGCAGACCATGCCGAAGGATACCTACAAAGCCGCCGAGGACCGTATCGCGGCTGAGTACACATCCGACAAGGCCAACTGCGACTCCCTGTCCGGTAACACCAAGGATATCTGCATCGCCGAGGCCAAGGGCAAAGAGAAGGTGGCCAAGGCAGAGCTCGAAGCCCGTAACGAACCCACCGCGAAGAACCGCTACAATGCGCTCATTGCCAAGGCAGAGGCCGATTATGCTGTAGCCAATGAAAAATGCGATGAGAAGACCGGTAACGACAAAGACATCTGCGTGAAGGAGGCAAAGGCGGTTGAAACCCGCGTCAAGGCCGACGCGGAGGCGCAGATGAAGACGTCGGCTGCGAACAAGGCGGCCGGCGAGAAGTCTGGCGAAGCCGCTATGAAGGCGAAAGAAGAGGGCACCGAAGCGCGCCAGGAAGCGGCGACAGAAAAGCGTGATGCGAACTATGCCGTGGCGAAGGAAAAGTGTGACTCTTTAGCGGGCGACGCGAAGGATCGTTGTGTGGACGAAGCCAAAGCGAAGTACGGTAAGTAGCCGCTCTCTTGCGCGGGGATGGGTAGATCATACCCATCCCCATTCCTGACAGAGAGCTATTTCACTGCCGGAGTTTCCGCCGGCTCCCTTAGCTGCTCAGGTACCCCTGCAGGACAAGCGGGTAGGCGGGCTGGAACCCATTCTACTGCGTGCGGCAGCGCACCGACGGTATCTGGGTTTCGTCGCTAAGCTACGATTGGACATCGAGGAAGCTTCCCAAATTGAGCTTTTCTGATGCGTGTTTGCGGTTTCGAATGAACAAGAGGTATTGAGTATGAAGAAGCTATTCACAGCAGTTTCCGGCTTTCCGCGGGGGTCGGCAGACCGAGTAGAGGGTGTTCTGTCGGAGCTTAAGCCGAGTTACGCAAATCCTGTCGAAAACCCGACGGCCTCAAACCTTGCCACGCCTTCTCGGGCCCCAGCCCGGAAACTTCCGCTAGCCATTGCTTTCCTCCTTTCCGGTATCGTGGCACCGGCAGCGTTTGCTCAGGGTTACGGCGCCCCTGGTTACGGCTACGGCCCTCCGGGTTACGGATACGGCCCTGGCGCTCCGGGCCCGGGTATGGCCGCGGCACCGCAGCAGGCACCCCAAGCGGTAGAAGCGGCGGGCGTGGCAAAGCAGGAGGTCCGCCAAGCCGCCGAGGCGCCGGCGCAGCAGGGCGTGGCACAGGCCCGCGACGACAGGGTCACAGGCCCGGCGACACCGCAGAAGACCTCCCAAGGCGAAGAAGCGGCTGGAGTCGAGCAGCAGGTCCGTCAGGCCGACGAGGCGCTGGCGCAGCAGAACGTGGCGCAGGCCCGCCGGATGCTGGAGCAGGTTTTGCAGGGAATCGAGCAGACTGGCCCGCAGGCCAATGCCGAACGCCAGAAGGCACTGACCCAGATCCGGGACGAAGTCTCACAGGCCCTTGCGGCGCTGAGCCAGAACGACCCGCAGAAGGCGCGCCAGGCGCTGCAGAGGGTCGCGCAACCCAGCCAGGCTGAGGGCGAAAGGGCTACCGTTCGAACCACGTTATCGGTGGACGTTCCCGAGCCGGTGGTCACGGTCAGCCAGTCCGATTCGATCGTCCAAGTCCAGCAGGCGCAGGCGCAGGTCGCGGTCGACCCGGGCCGCCCACAGGTGACCGTCAATCAGGCAGCACCACAGGTGCGCGTGAACATGCCGCAGCCGAAGATCACCATCGACATGCCGGCCCCCGAAATTCTTGTGGCGATGCCCAATCCGACCGTGTCGGTGAACGTGCCGCAACCGCGGGTATCGGTCGACCAGGCCGCGCCGACGGTGACCGTCGAGCAGGGCAAACCAGAAGTGCGGGTCGGCAGCGACGCGAGCGAGGGCGCGGGACAGCCTGACGTCCGGGTCGAGAAGGGGCAGCCACAGGTCATGATGAGCGACGCGCAGCAAGCGACGGTGAGCATCTCCGAAGCCCAGCCCCAGGTTCGCTACAATGCGGCCCAGCCGGAGGTCCAGATTGTGAGCGAAGGCGAGCCGCAGGTTCAGTTCAACCAGTCGGGTGAGGCTCGCGTCCAGATCCGGCAGTTGAGCGCCAACGAGACCCGGGAAATGGCGAAGCAGCAGGCTTCGCAGATGCAGGGCCAGACGGCGGCGCAGTCTGAGCAGGTAGCACGGCCGGCAGCGGCGAGCGGGCAAGCCCGCGACGACGCGAATACCGCCGTGAATGCAGCGTCCACGCGAGACATGCAGTTGACCGTCGGGGAAATTGCCGGCTACGCCATTGTCGACAGTCACGCGAAGAAGCTCGGCGATATCGACAAAGTGGTGAGCGTGAACAACCGGCTCTATGCCGTGATCGGCTCCGGCGGTTTTCTCGGATTCGGCGAGACGCAGGTGGCGATCGCACTGTCGTCGCTGGTTTTTTCCA
>JBFYXI010000071.1:0-3133 GCA_041310635.1 Desulfuromonadaceae bacterium
CAAACCCTCGGCAACCCCCTGGGCGAAACAGGTCTTGCCCGCTCCGAGTTCCCCCGCCAGCAGCACCACCAGCCCCGGCCAGGCCAGGCGGCCGAGTTCGCGACCCAGCGCCCGGGTCTGAGCCGGGTCGTTGGTAACCGTGCACCAGTCGTTCAGCACCTAGCGACCCATGCTGCGGATGATGTCGAGGCGGGCCACCACGCCGACCAGCCGGTCGCCGTCGACCACCGGTAGGAGGTGGATCTTGTGCTCGACCATCAGGCTGGCGATCTCATCGACCGGCGTGGCCGGAGTGCAGGTCACCACATCGCGGGCGCAGATCTCGCCGACCTTGCGTGCCGAGACCTTGCGCACCTCGTCGCTGAAAGCCTTCGGACTCTCCAGGTAGATGACCCAATCGAACAGGGAGATCACCGTCGGGATATGTAGCGGCCTGTCCTGCTCGATCAGATCGGTCTGGCTGACGACGCCGACCAGGCGGCCGGCGCCATCGACCACCGGCAGCGTCTTGTAGTTGTGTTCGACAAACAGGGCGGCCAGTTCCTTGAGGTCGGTCTCCTCTTGAACCGTACAGACCTCGCGGGTCATGACGTCTTGGGCAGTCAGCATGAGTTCTCCTTGAGTAGTGAAGTGCGGGCGGCCGGCAACTCGCGCAGCAGATCGCCGGCCAGCAGGCCGGCATCGCCGTAGCGATCGCGCAGGCAGTCGCCGGCCAGGCCGTGCAGGAAAGTCCCGAGGGCCGCGGCGGCGGCGGCCGTCATCCCCTGGGCGAGCAGGCCGCCGATCAGCCCGGTGAGGACGTCGCCCATGCCGCCGCTGGCCATGCCGGCGTGGCCGCTGGCGTTGATCCATATCCGGCCATCGGGGCAGGCGGTGACCGTGCGGGCGCCCTTGAGGACAACCACGACCCCGTGCGTCACGGCAAAGTCGCGGGCGACATCGATCCGGTCGGCCTGCACGGCAGCCACCGTCCGGCCGCAGAGACGGGCCATCTCCCCGGGATGCGGCGTAAGGACTGTCGGCCGGCCGCGGCGGCGGGCCAGTACTTCGAGGTGACCGGCCAGGGCGTTGAGGCCGTCGGCGTCGACCACGGCCGGCAGTTCGGTACCCTGGAGAAAGCGGCGGATCAGCGCTCCGGTCTCGTCGCCGGTACCGAGACCGGGGCCGAGGGCCAGCGCCTGCTTCCCCTCCCCCAGTTCCAGCAGTTCGGCCATGGCCTGCAGGCTGACGGCGCCGCCGACCTCGGTGAGCGGCGCCGTCATGACCTCGAGCAGTTGTCCCGCAACCAGCGCCTGCAGGCCGGCCGGGCAGGCCAGGGTCACCAGGCCGGCGCCGGCGCGCAGCCCGGCCGTGGCGGTCATCACCGCCGCGCCGCTCTTGCCGGGGGCACCGGCGACCACTAGCAGGTGGCCGAAGGTCCCCTTGTGACCGTCCGCCGGGCGCAGCGGCAGCAGAGCCCGGGCTGCGTCGGCATCGACCAGTACGCAGTCAGCGGCGGCCGCCGCGGCCACCTCGCGCGGGATGCCGATCGGCAGGGTGACCACAGCGCCGGCCAGGCCGGCACCGGGGTAGCTGACCAGGCCGACCTTCGGGAAGGCGAAGGTCACGGTCAGGGCGGCCCGCACCGCGGTGCCGGGGACGCGCCCGCTGCTGGCGTCGACTCCCGAGGGGAGGTCGATCGCCACGACTGGCGCCGCCTGCCCGTTGAGCCAGTCGATGGCGGCGGCCACCAGCCCCTCGGGCGCCCGGGCGAAACCGGTGCCGAGCAGGGCATCGACGCACAGCCGGCAGGATGCGGCTTGGAGAAGAGCGGCCGCGAGGGCGGCAGGATCGGCGGCGGCGCGGACTGTGCCGCCGCTGCGTTCGAAGGCGGCGCGCATGACCGCCGCGTCGCCGGCCGGCGCCGTGCGCTCCGCGACCAGGACCACCTGGACCTGCCAGCCGGCATCGCGCAGGTGGCGGGCGACGACCATGCCGTCGCCGCCGTTGTTACCGCGCCCGCACAGGATCAGGATCGGGCCGGGGTAAAGCCCGGCGAAGCGCGCCCGGAGCGTGTCGGCCGCGCCGCGCCCGGCATTTTCCATCAGCACCGCGCCGGGGAGACCGATCTCCTCGATGGTGCGGCGGTCGAGTTCCTGCATGGCGGCAGCGGTCAGGACTTTCATGCGCCCTCCAGGATCACGGTGGCGACGGCGTAGTCACCGTCATGGCTGTAGGATAGGTGCACCGCGGTGACGCCGCGCGCACCGGCCAGTTGCGCCGCGCGCCCGGCCAGCACCAGGTCCGGGCGGCCGAGAGGGTCGCGCACCACCGCGAAATCGTGCCAGGCAAGGCCGTCGCGCCAGCCGAGGCCGAAGGCTTTCATCCCTGCCTCCTTGGCGGCGAAGCGCGCCGCCAGGTGCGGCGCCGGATCGGCTTTGGCCAGGGCGTAGGCGCGTTCGTCGGCGGTGAACAGGCGCTCGAGCAGCGCCGCCTTGCCGGCGTCGAGGAAGCGGCGAAACCGCTCGACGCGGGCCAGATCGGTGCCAAGGCCGAGAACCGCCACGTCAGCCACCGTAAACCAGGGCGACCATCTCGCGCACGGCGCGCTCCATGCCCACCAGCACGGCCCTTGACACGATGCTGTGGCCGATATTGTACTCCTCGATGCCGCCGAGAGCCACCACCGGGCGGATGTTGACGTAGTTCAGGCCGTGGCCGGCATGCACGGCCAGCCCGAGAGATTGACCGGCCCTGACCGCCGCGGCGATCTTCGCCAGTTCCTGCGCCTGCTCTGCGCCGCGGACCGCACAGTAGCTGCCGGTATGGATCTCGATGGCATCGGCCCTGAACCGGGCGCTGGCCTCGATCTGCGCGGGGTCGGGATCGACGAACAGGCTGACCGGAATGCCGCCCTGGCGCAGCCGGTCGATGCCATCCCTCAGGGCCGCGCCCAGTCCGAGCACGTCGAGGCCCCCTTCGGTGGTCAGCTCCTGGCGTTTTTCCGGGACCAAGGTCACGCAATCGGGCGCCACCCGCAGGGCGATGGCGACCATCTCCTCGGTGGCCGCCATCTCCAGGTTGAGGCGGGTCTGCACGGTCTGCCGCAGCAGCAGCAGGTCGCGATCCTGGATGTGGCGCCGGTCCTCGCGCA
>JBFYXI010000239.1:0-6603 GCA_041310635.1 Desulfuromonadaceae bacterium
AAGCTGGAAGTGGTCACGGTCAACATTGCCCGCACTCGGCCCCTGACCGACTATAAGCTGTTCGAGGCGCACAACCCGGTCTTTGTGATTACCGCAGCTAAAGAGTAAGAGCTCTCGCAAAGCGTGGGCAATTGTCCCTCACCCCCTGTGTAAAGAGTCTGTTGGCCGGCAAGGATGCCGGCAACCGTCAAGGATCCTGCCTCCTTAGCCAGGGCACTCCCGAACTGATCCACAGTTTTCCCACCGACTGACTCACAACATGTTGTGTTGCTTCAGGACTTTTTGACAATATCTTGTGAATTTTCTTGACGCCGCCGCCGTAGCCCGTGTTAAATAATGCCTCGTGTCATGTTGTATTGAGTGGAGGCTGCAATGTTGGAATTTATCCGCAAGCGGGACGGGCGGCTGGCGCCGTTCGAGGAAGAGAAAATCGCGTTCGCCATCCAGAAGGCGGTCCGGGCCGTGGGTGGCAGCGACATGCAGCAGGCCACCGGTATCGCCCGCCAGGTCGTGGGGATTCTCGAGGTCATCTACAAGGATGACCGCATCCCGACCGTCGAGAACGTTCAGGACCTGGTCGAAAAGATCCTCATCGAAAACGGTCACGCCAAGACCGCCAAGGCCTTCATCCTCTACCGCCAGCAGCACGCCGCCCTGCGTGAAACCCGCACCTTCATCAAGGAAGCGATCGATTCCATCGATTCCTACCTGACCCAGGAGGACTGGCGGGTCAACGAGAACGCTAACATGGGCTACTCGCTGCAGGGCTTGAACAATCACGTCGCCGCCAATATCACCAGCAACTACTGGCTGAACAAGGTCTACCCCGGCTACATCGCCGACGCCCACCGGGCCGGGGACTTCCATCTCCATGATCTGGGAATGCTGTCGGTCTACTGCTGCGGTTGGGATCTCAAGGATCTGCTGCTCAAGGGTTTCGCCGGCGCCTACGGCAAAATCGAGAGTGCCCCGGCCAAGCACTTCCGCACCGCCCTCGGCCAGGTGGTCAACTTCTTCTATACCTTGCAGGGCGAGGCGGCCGGGGCCCAGGCCTTTGCCAATTTCGACACCCTGCTGGCTCCGTTCATCCGCTACGACGGGCTCTCCTACCGGGAAGTCCGCCAGGCGATGCAGGAATTCGTCTTCAACATGAACGTGCCGACCCGCGTCGGCTTCCAGACCCCCTTCACCAACATCACCCTCGACCTGACCCCGCCGCGCGGTCTCGCCCAGGAGGCGGTGATCGTCGGCGGCCGGCTGACGGAGCAGACTTACGGCGACTTCCAGGAGGAGATGGACCTGTTCAACCGGGCCTTCTGCGAAGTGATGATGGCGGGCGACTCCTCGGGGCGGATCTTCTCCTTTCCAATCCCCACGGTGAACATCACCGCCGGCCTCGACTGGGAGAGTGCCCGCTTCCAGCCGGTCTGGGAAATGACCGCCAAGTACGGCATCCCTTACTTCAGCAATTTCATCAACTCCGACATGGATCCCGAGGATGCCCGCTCCATGTGCTGCCGCCTGCGCCTCGACAACCGCGAGCTGCGGCGGCGCGGCGGCGGGCTGTTCGGTTCCAATCCGCTGACCGGGTCGATCGGTGTGGTCACCATCAACCTGCCGCGGGCGGCCTACCAGGCGGACAGCGTGGCAGCATTCCACGCCCGCCTGGCGGAGCTGATGCAGATGGCGGCCGAGTCGTTGGAGATCAAGCGCAAGCAGCTCGAGCGTCTCACCGATGACGGCCTCTATCCCTACAGCCGGTTCTATCTCGCCGGCATCCGCGAGCGCAGCGGCCGCTACTGGGACAATCACTTCTCGACCATCGGCCTGATCGGCATGAACGAGGCGCTGCTCAACCTGATCGGTCAGGGGATCGACACAACCGAGGGGAAGAGCCTGGCGGTGCGTACCCTGCAGTTCATGCGCGCCCAGCTCGAACGCTACCAGGAGGAAACCGGCCACCTCTACAATCTCGAGGCGACCCCTGCCGAAGGGACCAGCTTCCGTTTGGCGCGGGCCGACAAAGCGCGTTATGCCGACATCCTCACCGCCGGCACCGACCAGCCCTACTACACCAACTCCACCCAGTTGCCGGTCGGCGCCACCGACGATATCTTCGAGGCGCTCACCCACCAGGACGGTCTGCAGATCCTCTATACCGGCGGCACGGTGTTTCACGGCTTTCTCGGCGAGCGCCTCGACGATTGGCGCAGCGCGCGGCTGATGGTGCGGCGCATCGCCGAGAATTTCCACCTGCCGTACTTCACCATCAGCCCGACCTTTACCATCTGCCCGGTGCATGGCTATATCCAGGGGGAGCATTTCACCTGCCCTCATCACCATGACCAGGCGGCTTGACGCCTCACTCCTCACGAAAGGGAGCTGTTGATTATGTCCACCAAGTGCCTGGAAAAAACCGAAGTCTATTCCCGCGTCTGTGGCTTCTTCCGTCCGGTTCAGCAGTGGAACAAGGGGAAGAAGGAGGAGTTCAAGGAGCGCCGCGAGTACCTGGTGGCAGCCGCGGGAAAGTAGTCCGCAGCTCCCGGTTTGCCGGGGTTGCTCCGCGGAGGGGCAGGCGATGGGGATTAAAGGTTTTCAGGGTACGAGTATGCTCGATTTCCCCGGGCGGATCGCTTCCCTGATCTTCTGGGGCGGGTGCAATCTGACCTGCCCCTTTTGTCATAATCCGGCCCTGGTCCTTGATCCGGAGGCTTGGCCCGATCTCGACCGCGACACCCTGCTTGCCGACCTGGCTGGGAGGGCTTCGTTCATCGACGGTGTGGTGGTGACCGGCGGCGAGCCGACTCTCGACCCGGCCCTGGGCGACTGGCTGGCCGCAGTCAAAAGCCTGGGCCTGGCGGTGAAGCTCGATACCAATGGCCTGCGCCCGGATGTGCTTGCCGAATTGCTGGAACGCCGTCTGGTCGACAGCCTGGCCATCGACTTGAAAACCTCTCCCGGCCGTTACCGCCAGTTGCACGCGGGGCCCGTGGCTCCTGATGGACTGGCGGCTAGTGTCAGGCTGGCGCTGGCCGCGCCGGTGACCGTAGAGTTCCGTACCACTTGTGTTCCTGGGTTGGTTGACGAGCCGGACCTCCGCGCGTTGGGCGAATTGATCCGCGGGGCGCCGCGGTGGGCGCTGCAGCAATATCATCCCGCCGTCGCTCTTGCCCCGGAGTGGCGTGAAATTACCCCTTACCCTCCGGCAAAGATGGCCAGCCTGGCCGCGGTTGCCGGCGAATACGCCGGGGAAGTCGTCGTCAAGGGACTTTAACCGGGAGGGTTCAGCCGGGTTGCGTAGTTTGTGGCGTTAAGACACCAAAACCCCGGCCGCCTTGGCCGGGGTTTTGGTGTCTTAACTGAATGGCGGAGGGAGCTTCAGGCTCCCAGCCAGGCAAGGAACGAGATGCTGACCATGGTCATGGCGCTCCCTGCCACCAGGTAGAGGAGAGTGTCCATCAGGGGCATGCGCTGGTTTGCTTCAGGATGTGCTTTCGGCATCGTCATGGCGGATCCCTTCGTATGCGGTAAATCTTGTCAAGCTAAAGGTTAGCAACTGTCATGCCAACAGGGTTCCTTGTTCGAAATTGCCATGAAATCCCGCAGAAAACGGCCGTTTACTCGCGCCTGCCGCGGGGGAGCAGTCTGCGGCAGCCCGTGAAAAAACCGGGTCAGTCAGTGCTCTGGCGAAGCTAGGGCGTCCCGAGTTTGTGGCAGAACAGGCAGCGCGACTTGGGCGGGTGACCGGGAGGAAAGGGCACGCCGTCGGCGTGGTGACACTCCTCGCAGAACTTTTCGGCGGCTTTTTTGCCGTCGGTTTTGACCAGGTCATAGAAGTGCCGATGGGTGTCGTCATAGGGAACCCGGCTGGTCGATTCTGGTGGTGCCTGCCAGAGAAACGCCAGGATAACGATGGCAGCGGCAATCAGGACCAGGTCGCGTTTTTTTAAGGAGAAGGCCATACTAACCCCTGTCGATGTGGTGTGCAGGTTGCGGCTGCGCTATTCGCCGCGGATGAATAGGAGATAGATCACCAGGAAGACCAGCCCGGCCCCGCCAACCACGAAAAACACCAGGGTGTCGTTGCCACCCCCCCCCTCCAGGGATGTGTCGCGCGCCAGGGTGTAGGAGAGCAGCCATACGAACCCGCTGATGGCGAGGGTCATGGTCAGAAGGACCCGCCAGCGCATCAGCAGGCAGATGACCGCCAGCAATGCCGTGCCGCCGAGAAAGTAGGGGTGATGAATCAGCTCCTGCAGGTTGAGGCTTTGCAGGGCAGCAACAATGTTGCTGGTCTCCAAGCTCTTCAAGATTTCGCTGGCTGCGCTGGATTTCATGGCATCCCGTCGGAAGAGAGACTGTTGACCGGAAACATAGCAGGTTTACCCCTTGGGATAAAGGAGAAAATCGCCTATAATCCTTGACTTTTCAACGAAGTCGACACTAGAGTGAGCAGCTTCACGAGAGCATTTGTTGACAACGGAGGTAAGGCGTGCCGGAGCGCGCAATTGGTATTTTTGATTCCGGTGTAGGCGGGTTGACCGTCCTGCGTGAGCTGCGCCGCCAGTTGCCGCACGAGGAGCTGGTCTATCTCGGCGACACCGCCCGGGTTCCCTACGGCACCAAAAGCCCGCAGACGGTCGGGCGTTATGCCCGGGAGGCGGCGCGCTTTCTGGTTGGCCAGCGGGTCAAACTCCTGGTCATCGCCTGCAATACCGCCTCGGCGGTGGCGCTGGATGATCTGGCCGCGGTGCATCGCCTGCCGGTGGTCGGTGTCATCGAACCCGGTGCCAGAAAGGCCCTTGAAATCACGCGAACTGGCCGGATCGGGGTCATCGGTACCGAGGGTACAATTCGCAGCCGCGCCTACGAACGGGCCCTGCGCAGCCTCGATCCGGAAGTTGCGGTGTATGCCACGCCGTGTCCGTTGTTCGTGCCGCTGGCTGAAGAAGGGTGGGCCGAGCATCCGGTTGCCCGTCTGACTGCGGCGGAATACCTGGCCCCACTGCTGCGCCAGGGGATCGACACGCTGGTGCTGGGCTGCACTCATTATCCATTACTCAAACACACCCTTCAGGAAGTCGTCGGTCCGCACGTGGAGCTTGTCGATTCGGCGGCGGAAACCGCCAAAACCGTGGCGAGCCTGCTGGCAGCACAAGGTATGGAACACCATGGTTCGCTGCCGGCTGCGCCGCGGTTTTTCGTGACCGATGTTGCCGAGCGTTTCGAACGAGTCGGTGGCGCTTTCCTCGGTGCCGCTTTGACCGGTGTGACTACCGTGGATCTGGACTGACCGATGTCCGGTTTCCGTCGCGCCACCCCGTCACGCCACTTGGCTCTCTGGATAGCCCTGCCGGTTCTGGTGGTCGGTGGAGGTCTGCTCCTGTGGCTGTTCCTGGCTCCTCCGGCCCCTCCGCCGGCCGCGGAATCCCAACGCCTCATGCGGGTGATCACCCTTTATTTTGCCGCTGCCGATGGGACCGCCTTGGTGGCCGAGGGGCGCGAGATCGCCGATTGCCCGGTCGAGAATGAATGTCTGGCGGCCACGGTGCAGGCGCTGCTGGCGGGCCCGGCCGGCGATCTGGTACCGGTTCTGCCCGCCCGTGCCGGGCTGCGCGGCATCACCATCACCGGCAGCGAGGTGCAGATCGATTTCGACCGCGCCCTGCTTGACAACCATCCCGGTGGCAGCTGGAGTGAGCTGCTGACCGTCTACTCCCTGGCCAACACGGTGGCGGTCAACTTCCCGCACCTGCGCCAGGTTCGCATCCTGGTCGAAGGCGCTGCGGTCGAAACCCTCAAGGGGCATGTCGACCTGCGCCAGCCGGTCAACCCTGATTTCAGCCTGCTCCTCAAGACTGCTGACGTGGAGCCGGCGCCAACCCCATTGGAGGGAAACCGGTGAATCCATTTCTTGAGGCGATCCGACAGCGGGTTCTGGTGCTCGATGGTGCCATGGGCACGCTGTTACAGGAGCGCGGCCTGCCTCCCGGAGGCTGCCCGGAGCTGATGAATCGCACCGCCACCGAGGTCGTGGCCGGCATCCATGGCGAATATGCCGCCGCCGGTGCCGAGATCCTCGTCACCAACACCTTCGGCGGCAATCGTCCCAAGCTGGCCCATTACGGGCTGGAGGGTGAGGTCGCCGACCTCAACCGGCGGGGGGTGGAGCTGGCGCGCCGTGGCGGTGGCGCGGGTTGTTTCGTCGCTGGCTCGGTCGGTCCGACCGGGCGCTTTCTCGAACCGGTCGGCGATGCCGGTTTCCTGGAGATGGTCGAGGTATACGCCGAGCAGATCCGCGCCCTGGCGGAAGCTGGCGCCGACCTGATCAGTTTCGAAACCTTCCTCGATATCCGCGAGCTGCGTGCCGGCATCATTGCCTGTCATGATGTCTGCGATCTCCCCGTCATTGCCCAGCTGACCTTCGACGACGGTGGCCGTACCGTGCTCGGCACCTCCCCCGAGGCCGCGGCAGTGACCCTCGACGCTCTCGGTGTCGATGTCATCGGTTCCAATTGCGGCCTCGGCATCGACGGCATCTACGCGGTGCTCGAGAAAATGCGCGCGGTCACGGTGCGCCCGCTGATTGCCCAGGCCAATGCC
>JBFYXI010000240.1:0-10417 GCA_041310635.1 Desulfuromonadaceae bacterium
CGACCGTTCGATCCAGATCTGGAACAAAAGCCGCTATAGCGCCATGCTGGCCGAGGCCGAGCAGCGTCTGGCCCAGGCCCGCCAGCGGCGCCTCGAGCTAGGGCTCTGAGCGTTGGCGGCGGCGGCTTTCCGGCATCTGTCGGTGCTGCCTGCCGAAGCGCTGGCCCTGCTCGCGCCTCATCCGGGCGGCATCTATGTGGACGGCACGGTCGGTGGCGGCGGACATGCCCGGCTGATCCTCGAGGCGTGCAGTCCGGATGGCCGGCTGATCGGTCTCGATCGGGATCCCGCGGCCCTGCTCGCGGCCGCGGCGTGGCTGGCACCCTTTGCCGAGCGGGCCACGCTCTGCCGCGGCAGCTTCGCCGATCTCGGCCGCCACCTGGATGCCCTCGGAGTTGCCGAGGTTGACGGCATCCTGTTTGATCTCGGGGTTTCCTCACACCAGTTGGACACCCCGGAACGGGGCTTCTCCTTCCGGGATGACGGTCCCCTCGACATGCGCATGGATCCGGCACAGCAGCTGACTGCCGCCGTGCTGCTTGCCCGGGCCGATGCCGCGGAACTGCAGCGGATCTTTCGTGACTACGGCGAAGAGCGCTGGGCCGGGCGGATTGCCAGGGAGATCGTCCGGACACGGGCTGCCGCGCCGCTGGCAACCACCCGCCAGTTGGCCGAGCTGGTGTGCCGGGTCGTGCCGGGCGGACATGTGCCGCACCGGATTCACCCGGCGACCCGGGTTTTCCAGGCGCTGCGCATCGCTGTCAATGACGAGCTCGGGGCGCTGCAGGCCGGTTTGACGGCGGCCCTGGATCGCCTGCGCCCCGGCGGGCGGCTGGTGGTGATCAGTTTTCACTCGCTGGAAGACCGGCTGGTCAAGCAGGGCTTCCGTGCGGCTGCCAGCAGTTGTGTTTGCCCGCCGCGCCTGCCGGTGTGCGTCTGTGGCCGGCAGGCACAGGCAAAAATCCTGACCCCGCGCGGGGTGCGCCCCGCCGAGGCTGAAATTGCCGCCAACCCCCGTTCCCGCAGCGCCGTGTTGCGGGCCGTCGAGCGGTTGGCTTACTGAAGGAGGCAAACATGACCGAAACCACCCTGGGCGCATTGCCCAAGATCAATGGCTTCGCCCTGCGGCGGCCACGGTTGCTGCCGATGCTCGGCTTCATCGCACTGCTGAGTGCCCTGTCGCTGTTCTTTGTGTGGTGCCGCGTGCAGGCGACCAGCCTTGACTACGAGATCTCCAGCCTGGAAAGCGCCGTGCGCAAGGCCAGGCAGGAAACCGTGGAGCTGCGTCTCGAGGTCGCCACCCTCGGTACGCCCCAGCGGCTCGAGCAGGTTGCCATCAAAGATCTCGGCTTGCGTTTCCCGGTGCCACAGCAGGTCGTCACGGTCGACTGACACCATGGTCACCCTGGAGCGCGGCGTCACCGTCCGCATCCGCCTGCTCGGATTGGCCTTCATTGTGGCCTTCGCGCTGGTCGGCTGGCGGGCCTTCAGCCTCCAGGTCCTGCAGGAACGCGAGTGGGTCGAACGGGCCGAGCGCCAGCATCAGAAGACCATTCCGCTGATCCCCCAGCGGGGTACGATCTTCGACCGCAACGGCGGGGCCATGGCGCTGAGCATGGAAATCGACTCGGTCTATGCCGAACCGCGCAAGCTGGTCGACCGCGAGCATGCGGCCCGGCAACTGGCCCCGATCCTGAACCTGCCGCTGGCCACGGTGCGCAGCAAGTTGGCCGGCGACCGGGGATTTGCCTGGCTGAAACGCCAGGTACCCCCGGAGCAGGCGCAGCGGGTCCGCAACCTCAAGCTGGAAGCGGTCGGTACCATCAAGGAGCACAAGCGCTTCTACCCGAATTCGACGATCGGCGCCCAGATGGTCGGTTTCACCGGCCTGGACCCGAACGGTCTGGCGGGCCTCGAGGCCGCCTATGACAAGACCTTGCTTGGACGGGGCGGCTATCTGGTCATGGAGCGCGATGCCCTCGGCCGCGGTATCGGTGCCGGCATCCCGGAAGTGCAGGGGGCCACGCGCGGCCACGATCTGCACCTGACCATCGACGAAAACCTGCAATACATTGCCGACCGGGAACTGGCCGCCGCAATTAAGGAATACCGGGCCCGGGCCGGGGTGGCCATTGTCCTCGAACCCGACAGCGGCCGGATCCTCGCCCTGGCCAACCAACCCGAGTTCAACCCCAACGCCGTGTCCCGCCACAAGCCGGATGACTGGCGTAACCGCGCTATCGGCGACACCTTCGAACCGGGTTCGACCATGAAGGTGTTCCTCATGGCGTCGGCCCTCAATGCGGGGGTGGTTACGCCCAACCAGCTGATCCATTGCGAGAACGGCTCTTACCGGGTCGGCGGCCGGACCATCCACGATCATCATCCGCACGGCATCCTCACCGCCGAAGAGGTGCTCAAGGTCAGCTCCAATATTGGCTCGGCCAAGATCGGCAAGATGCTCGAGCGCAAGCGGCTGCACGCCTACATGCGGGATTTCGGCTTCGGGCAGAAGAGCGGCATCGATCTGCAAGGCGAGGAAGTCGGCATTCTGCGTGATCCGAGCCGGTGGTTCGAGATCGACATCGCCACCATCTCCTTCGGCCAGGGGGTCAGTGTCACGCCATTGCAGCTGGCCGCGGCAACTGCGGCGATCGCCAACGGTGGCTACCTGATGGCCCCCTACCTGGTCGAGAAGGTGACCGACAGCACGGGACAGGTCATCGAGGAGCGCCATCCGAAGATGGTGCGCCAGGTGGTCAAGAGCGAAGTGGCGGTCCGGGTGGCGCGGATGATGGAAACGGTCACGGCCGAAGACGGCGGCACCGGCACCAAGGCGCGAGTGCCCGGTTTCCGGGTGGCCGGCAAAACCGGCACCGCCCAGAAGGTCGATCCGGTGACCGGCGGCTATTCGGCGGACAAGCGGGTGGCCTCCTTCGTCGGTTTTGTGCCGGCCGAGGCTCCCCGCCTGGTGGTGGTGGTGATGATCGACGAACCGCGCGGCCAGGTTTATGGCGGCCTGGTGGCGGCACCGGTGTTTGCGCGGATCTCGACGCAGGCGCTGCAGTATCTCAAGGTCATGCCGAACCAGCCCCTTTCTCCGGGAGAGACCCTGCCGTCGCTGGAGGAGATCCTGGCGCTGGCCAAGAAGGAGCAGGAGGCTGCCGCGAAACAGGCCGCGGCGGATCGGGCCGCCGTGACTCCCGCCGAGGTGGCCGAGCCGCTGGAACTGGCGGAAGTGCCGGTCGAGGCCCCTGCCGAAGGTCCGGCCGTGGCGGCCGGACCGCAGATGCCCGACTTCAAGGGGATGAGTTACCGGCAGGTGCTCGAAGTGATGCAGACCAGCGGGATCAATGTGAATTTACGTGGCCATGGCCGGGTTATCGAGCAGTCCCCGTCGCCGGGTGCCGCCATCCCCTATGGCGCGCCGGTCTGGGTGCGCCTGGCCCCGCCGGGAACGGCGGACGTCGGTGTCCAGGGCGCCCCGCGAGGATGACCGTGAGACTTGCTGAATTGCTTGAAAAGATTCCGGTCAGGCAGATCCTCGGCGCGCGCGATGGCGAGGTCTCCGGGCTGTGCTACGACTCTCGCCGGGTGCAGCCGGGCGATGCCTTCTTTGCCTGGCGTGGACAGGCCAGTGACGGTCATCGCTTCCTGGCCGACGCGGCGGGGCGCGGTGCCAGGGTGCTGGTTGTCGAAGAGCCGCCGCCGGCGGCGCTCCCGGTGACCGTCGTGCAGGTCGACAATTGCCGCCTTGCGCTGGCGAAAATGGCACAGCGCTTCTACGGCGACCCGACCCGGGAGCTGGCCGTGGTCGGGGTGACCGGCACGAATGGCAAAACCACCATCACCTACCTGCTGGAAGCGATTTTGCAGGAAGCGGGATGGGCGCCGGCGGTGATCGGGACGATCAACTACCGTTTCGGCGCGACGCTTCATGCGGCGCCGCACACCACTCCCGAAGCTCTCGAACTGCTCGAGCAGGTGGTCCGGTTTCGCGAGGCGGGAGCCCGCTCGCTGGTCATGGAGGTGTCTTCGCACGCTCTCGACCAGCATCGTGCCGACGGCCTCCGCTTCCGGGTGGGAATCTTCACCAACCTGACCCCGGAACACCTTGACTATCACGGCGACATGGACCGCTACTTTGCCAGCAAGCTGCGCCTGTTCCGGGAGTTGCTCCCGGCAGACGGCGGCTGCGCGGTGGTCAATGTCGATGATCCCTACGGCGCCCGTCTGGCGGGAATGCTGCCGGAGGCCCTCACCTGCGGCCGCGGCCCCCAGGCCATGGTCCGCCCCGAGGAACTGAGCGTCACCCTGGCGGGGATTCGCGGCCGGATCGTCACGCCGGTCGGACCGGTGATGCTGGCCAGCCCCCTGCTGGGCGAGTACAACGTCGAGAACCTGTTGGGTGCCATCGGTGCCGGCGTGGCGCTGGGACTGCCGGTTGCCGTCATCGAGCGCGGCCTGGCCTGCGCCCGCGCCGTGCCCGGCCGCCTGGAGGCGGTCCCCAACCAGCGCGGGGCTGCGGCCCTGGTCGATTACGCCCATACCGGCGATGCTCTCGACCGGGTCTTGCAGACCCTGGAGGCGCTCAGCCCCGGGCGCATCGTCACCGTGTTCGGCTGCGGCGGCGATCGCGACCCGCGCAAGCGCCCGGTCATGGGAGAAGTGGCCGCGCGCCGTTCCGATATCGCGATAGTGACTTCCGACAACCCCCGGACCGAGGATCCGCTGCAGATCATCGAGCAGATCCGCGTCGGCGTCGCGCGGGTCCACCCCCGCGAAGCGAGCCGGGAGGAGGCCCTTTCCGGCGTCGGCCGTGGCTATGTGGTGATCCCCGACCGGCGGGCGGCCATCCGTTTTGCGGTTGGCCTGCTGCGCCCGCATGATGTGCTGCTGGTGGCCGGCAAGGGCCATGAGGACTACCAGATCCTCGGGACCACGCGCATTCATTTCGACGACCGTGAAGAACTGCGGGCCGCCTTTGCCGAGGGAGACGCCCCATGATGTCAATGGACGTGCGCACGGTAGCAGCCGTTACCGGCGGGCAGATCATCCACAACGGCGCCGATGTCATGGTCCAGGGCTTCTCCACCGACAGCCGCACCCTGCAGGCCGGCGAGCTGTTCATCGCCCTGCGCGGGGAACGCTTCGACGGCCACGACTACATCGCCCAAGCGGTGCGCCATGGCGCCGCCGCCTGTCTCAGCGAGGAGGTCATCGCCGGGCTGGCGATCCCGGTGGTGCAGGTGCGCGACACTCTGGCCGCGCTGGGCGACCTGGCCCAGGCCGTGCGCCGCAATTTCAGCGGACCGGTGGTCGGCATCACCGGCACCTCCGGCAAGACCACCACCAAGGAGATGCTCGCGGCAATCCTCGCCCGCACCGGCCCAGGGCTTAAATCGGCGGGCAATTTCAACAACCTGATCGGCGTGCCCTTGACGCTGTTCGGCCTGAGTTTCGAGCATCGCTGGGCGGTGATCGAGATGGGGATGAGCGCCCGCGGGGAGATCGCCCGTCTGGCGCAGATTGCCGCCCCCGGCATCGGGGTCATCACCAATGTCGGTGCCGCCCACCTGGAAAGCCTCGGCGGGATTTCCGGTGTGGCGCGCGCCAAGGGCGAGCTGTTCATCCACCTGCCGGCTGGCGGAACCGCGCTGATCAATGCCGACGACCAGCAGATCTGTCGGCTGCCGCTGGCCAACGGCGTGCAGCGAGTCCTGTTCGGTATGGCGCCGGAGGCCCAGGTGCGGGCTTCGGCGGTTACCTCAATCAATGGTGCGGTGCGCTTTGACCTGCATCTGCCGGATGCCGAGATCGCGGTGCAGTTGCCGCTGCCGGGCCGGCACAACGTACAGAATGCCCTTGCCGCTGCCGCCGCGGCCTGGGTGCTGGAGGTGCCGGCGGTCGACATCGCGGCGGGCTTGAGCGAGTTCCGCTCCTGTCCCGGACGGATGGAGCTGCTGGAACTGCCGGACGACCTGTTGATTCTCGAGGACAGCTACAACGCCAATCCGCTGTCGATGCGCGCCGCCCTCGATGCGTTGTACGATCTCGGCCGCCCCGGGCGCCGCATCGCAGTGCTGGGGGACATGCTCGAGCTCGGCGAGGCGGCGCGCGACCTGCACCGCGACGTCGGCACGCTGGTGGCCGAACGGGCGGACTGGCTCTTCACCCTTGGCGAGCTGGCCCGGGAGATCGCGGCGGGGGCTGTCGAAGGCGGACTTGCCAGCGAGCGGGTCGTGATCGCCGCCACCCTCCAGGAGCTGCTCGACCGGCTGGGCAAGATCCTGCAGCCGGGCGACCGGGTGTTGATCAAGGGTTCCCGTGGTATGCGCATGGAGCGGGTCAGCGCGGCGCTGCGCGGCACCGTTCCGTCACCGGCCCACTGAGGAGCGCACCGATGCTCTATCACCTGCTCTATCCGCTGCATACCGAATTTTCGGTACTGTTCGTTTTCAAGTACATCACCTTCCGCACCATCTATGCGACGATCACCGCCCTGGTCATCAGCTTCCTGCTCGGCCCCTGGGTCATCGGCAAGCTCCAGTCGTTGCAACTGGGGCAGAGCATCCGCAAGCTCGGACCGGAATCGCACTTCAAGAAAGAGGGCACGCCGACCATGGGCGGGGTGCTGATCCTCCTGGCCATTGTCATTCCGACCCTGCTCTGGGCCGACCTGACCAATCTCTATGTCTGGCTGACCCTGCTGGTGACCGTCAGCTACGGAATCATCGGCTTTACCGATGACCTGCTCAAAGTGCGCAAAAAGAACAGCGACGGCCTGTCCCCACGGCAGAAGATGTTCTGGCAGCTGCTGGTCGCCTTGACTGTCGGCCTGTTGCTGTATAAGTTCGCGGCCTTTCCGACGACCTTGAGCGTGCCGTTCTTCAAGGGGATCCGCCCTGACCTGGGGTGGTGCTATGTGCCCTTCGCCATGCTGGTCATCGTCGGCGCCAGCAACGCCGTCAACCTGACCGATGGACTCGACGGCCTGGCGATCGGCCCGGTCATCATTGCCGCCGGCACTTATCTGCTGTTCGCCTATCTTGTCGGCCATGCCAACCTGGCCAACTACCTGCAGATCACCGGGGTATCCGGGGCGGGAGAGCTGGCTGTGCTGTGCGGCGCCATGGTCGGCGCGGGGCTGGGTTTCCTGTGGTTCAACAGCTATCCGGCCCAGGTGTTCATGGGCGACGTCGGCAGTCTGGCGCTGGGCGGCAGCATCGGCACCATTGCAGTCATCACCAAGCACGAGATTGTCCTGGTCATCGTCGGCGGCATTTTCGTCATCGAGGCGCTCTCGGTGATCGCCCAAGTCACCTCGTTCCGCCTCTACGGCAAGCGTATCTTCCGTATGGCCCCGATTCATCACCACTTCGAACTGAAGGGCTGGCCGGAGCCGAAGATCATCGTGCGCTTCTGGATCATCAGCATCATTCTTGCCCTGATCGGGCTGTCGACCCTGAAGTTGCGCTGAGATGGCCAGTGACTATCGCAATCGGCGGGTGGTGGTGGTAGGCGCGGGGCGCTCGGGGAGTGGCCTGGCTCGATTTTTTCTGGAGCGAGGGGCCCGGGTGACGCTCTCCGACCGGCGCCCGGCCGCAGAGCTTGGCGGGCTGGACGAACTGGCGGCGCGCGGGGCCATGCTCGATCTCGGCGGACATCGAACGGCACTGTTCACCGCGGCTGACCTGGTCGTCCTGAGTCCCGGTGTGCCGTTGAGCGTCCCGGCAGTGGCCGCGGCCGCCGCCAACGGGGTGCCGGTGCTCGGCGAGATCGAGATTGCCTGGCGGGAGCTGCCGCAGCCGCTGGTGGCGATTACCGGCACCAACGGCAAATCGACGGTCACCTCGGTCATGGGGGCGGTCTTCCAGCACTGGGGGAAGCGGACCTTCGTCGGCGGCAACCTCGGCACGCCACTGATCGAGGCGGTCGGCGCAGAGTGGGACTGGCTGGTGGCTGAGCTCTCCTCGTTCCAGCTCGAAACCATCGAACGCTTCCGGCCGCGCTGGGCGGTGCTGCTCAACATCACCGAGGATCATCTCGATCGCTATCCGGACATGGTCAGCTACCAGGCCGCCAAGGCCCGTCTCTTCGTAAATCTGGGGACGGATGACTGGGCGGTCCTCAATGCCGATGACCCGCGGGTGCTGGCCGCCGCCGCGGACACTCCGGCGCGCCGCGTGCTGTTCAGCGGCAGCCAGCCGCTAACGGCAGGGATGAGCCTGGTCGGGGGCGACCTAAGCTGGCGCTGGGGCGGCACCGAGACCCGCTTCCCCGTCGGGGAGCTGGGGATTAGCGGCCAGCACAATCTGGAAAATGTCATGGCCGCGCTGATTCCGCCGCTGGTCGAAGGGTGTCCACCGGCCGTGGCCTGGGCGGCGGCGACCGCTTTCCGCGGCCTGCCCCACCGCATGGAGCTGGTGGCAACGGTCCATGGCGTGCGCTGGTACGACGACTCCAAGGGAACCAATGTCGGCAGTGTGGTGAAGAGCCTGGCCAGTCTGGCGCCGCCGGTCACCCTGATCGCCGGCGGCAAGGACAAGCATGGCGACCTCGCGCCGCTGGCCGCGCCCATCGCCGCCAAGGTGCGCGAACTGGTGCTGATCGGCGAAGCGGCGCCGCGCATGGCTGCGGCGTTCCGCACGCTCACCGCCGTGCATCGTGCCGGCAGCATGGCCGCAGCCGTGGCTCTGGCGGCCGAATTGACCCCGGCCGGCGGGACGGTGCTGTTGTCGCCGGGCTGTTCGAGTTTCGACATGTTCAGGAGCTATGAAGAGCGCGGCCGGGTGTTTGCCGAGGAGGTCCGCGCGTTGGCCGGCGGGCAGGAGACTGGCGATGGAAGTTAGACAGGGGCACGACCATTCGCTGCTGCTGCTGGCCATCGGCCTGACCTGTCTCGGCGTGGTCATGGTCTTCTCCTCGTCTTCGATCATGGCGGTGCGCGAACATGGCGACAGTTTCTACTTTCTCAAGCGCCAGGGGCTGTACGCCCTGATCGGCTTCGCCATGATGGCCGGGCTGATGCATTTCAACTATCTGTACCTGCGCAAGCTGGCGGTGCCGATCCTGTTCGCCTGCCTGCTGCTGCTGGTGCTGGTGCTGATGCCGGGCATCGGCGCCAAGATCGGCGGCGCCAAGCGCTGGATTCGCCTGGCCGGCTTCTCCCTGCAGCCGGCGGAGTTCGCCAAGCTCGGCCTGATCATCTTCATGGCGCATTCCCTGGCGCGCAAGCAGGACAAGATGAAGAGCTTCAAGCTCGGCTTTCTCCCCTATATGGTGGTCATCGCCATCCTGCTCGCGCTGCTGCTCGCCCAGCCGGACCTGGGGAGCGCCCTGACCCTCGGCGTGGTGGCCATGGCCATGATGTTCGTGGCCGGCGCCCGCCCGGTGTACATCGCCAGCCTGGGAATCCTGGCGCTGCCGTTCCTCTATTTCATGATCATGAATGTCGACTACCGCCGCCGGCGGATTCTGGCGTTTCTCAATCCGTGGGAGGATCCGAGCAACACCGGCTTCCAGATCATCCAGAGCTGGATCGCCTTCGGCTCGGGCGGGGCGCTAGGCAACGGTCTTGGCGAGAGCAAGCAGAAGCTGTTCTATCTCCCCGAGGCACACACCGACTTCATCTTCTCGGTGATCGGCGAAGAGCTCGGCTTTGCCGGAGTCATCGTCATCGGTGCCATGTTCCTGCTTCTGGTCCTGAGGGGCTTTCGTGCCGCCACGCACGCCCCGGACAGCTTCGGCGGCTACCTCGCCTTCGGTATGACGCTGCTGATCGGTATCGAGGCCTTCGTCAACATGGCGGTGGTCATGGGACTGGTGCCGACCAAGGGGATGGCGCTGCCGTTCCTCTCTTACGGAGGATCGAGTCTGATCGCCACCCTGATGGCGGTCGGCATTATCCTCAACGTGTCCAGCAAGACCCCGGGAGAGGTTCGATGAGGCTGCTGCTGGCCGGTGGCGGCACGGGCGGCCACGTCTTCCCGGCGGTGGCGCTGGCCGAGCAGTTGCGCAAGGAGGAGCCGGCGGGCGAGGTGTTGTTCGTCGGCACCGAGCGCGGCCTGGAATATCGGCTGCTGCCGGAACTCGGCTGGCCGCTGCGCACCATTTCGATGAGTGGCTGGGTGGGGCTCGGGGTGGCGGCCCGCGGCAAGGCTCTGGTCGGGCTGGTGCGCAGCCTGGTACAATCACGGCGCATTCTTGCCGAGTTCCGGCCCGACGTGGTGGTCGGCGTGGGCGGCTACGCCTCCCTGCCGGTGCTGCTGGCGGCCCGATTGAAGGGGGTGCCCTACCTGATCCAGAGCAGAACGCCTGGCCGGGGCTGGCCAACCGGTTGCTTGGCCGCTGGGCGCGGCGCGTCTGCCTGTCGTTCCCCGAGGCCCGTGCGGCCTTCCGGCGAACGCCGACCGTG
>JBFYXI010000095.1:0-6556 GCA_041310635.1 Desulfuromonadaceae bacterium
GCTCGGCGACCCCCTCGCGGGCGTCCAGCACCAGCAGGGCGATATCGGCCCGGTCGAGGGCCTTGAGCGCCTGCATGACCGAGTATTTCTCCAGTTTCTGGGCAACCTTCCCCTTGCGGCGGATGCCGGCGGTATCGATCAGCGCATAGCGCCGGCGATTGTAGGTGAACAGTGTGTCCACACTGTCGCGCGTCGTGCCGGCCTGGGGGTTGGCGACCATCCGTTCATAGCCGAGCAAACGGTTGACCAACGAGGACTTGCCGACGTTCGGCCGGCCGATGATCGCCAGCCGGGTAATCTCCTCATCGAGCGGAGCGGCTGTCGAGGGCGGCAGCAACTCCAGCAGTTTCTCCATCAGGTCATTCACGCCCAGACCGTGTTCGGCGGAAACCAGCCAGACTTCATCGATGCCGAGGGCATAGAAATCGCCGGTACCGGCTTCCTGGACCGGTCCATCCACCTTGTTGACCACGAACAGTACGGGTTTGACCACCTGGCGCAGCATCGCCGCCACTTCCTGGTCGGCAGGAGTCAGCCCCTCGCGGCCATCGAGCAGGAAGAGGATGACGTCGGCTTCCTCCATGGCCAGTTGCGACTGCTCGCGCATCTGGGTCAGCAGGCGATCGTCGCTGGCCGGTTCGAAGCCGCCGGTGTCGACCAGGGTGAACGGCCGCTCGAAACGGGTGACCTCGGCATAATTACGGTCCCTGGTCACGCCGGGGAAATCCTCGACGATTGCCTGGCGCCGCCCGAGAATTCGGTTGAACAGGGTCGACTTGCCGACATTCGGCCGACCAACGATAGCTACGATTGCGCCCATGACTGCCCGTTTCCTGCGGCTCCTGCCGCAACCTTGCTACTGTGCACCACGTCTATATCGCAAGGCTATGTTTCGTCAAGGTAGCCGAATTCGCGCAACGCCCGGCCGGAGCGGCTCCAGCCGGGCTGAACGCGCACGAACAGCTCCAGAAACACCCGCGTACCGAGCAGAAGTTCGATTTCCCGCCGCGCCTCCTGGCCGAGCCGGCGGATCATCGCCCCGCCCTTGCCGACCACCATGCGCTTGTGAGTTTCCCGCTCGACATGGATGACCGCCTGGATCAAGACCAGGTTGCGCTCGGTGTCTTCATGAAAACTTTCGACCTGAACCGCGGCACCGTGGGGGACCTCGTCGCGGGTCAGAGCCAGCAACTGCTCACGTATCAACTCGGCAACGATGAACCGCTCGGGCAGATCGGTGACCTGGTCGTCGGGGTAGTAGCGCGGTCCTTCGGGCAGCAGCGGCAGGAGCACTTCGATCAAACGGTCGACGCCGCTGCCGGTCAGCGCCGACACCGGAACGAGCGCCGCAAACTCGCGCAGGCGCGCATAGCCCGCCAGCAGCGGCAGCAGCCGCTCCGGCCCGGCCAGATCGGACTTGTTGACCACCAGCACGACCGGTACCTTGGCTTGAGCGAGGGCCGCGGCGACCAGCGGTTCGTCATCGACCGGGCGGTCCGCCTCAACCAGCCAGAGAATCAGATCGACGCGTCGGCAGGCTTCATGGGCCTTCCCGACCATCTGCCGGTTCAAAGGTGAGCGCGGCCGGTGCAAACCGGGCGTGTCGAGAAACAGGATTTGCCCGTCCGGCCGGCTGAGAATACCGAGAATCCGGTTGCGCGTGGTCTGCGGCTTTTCCGAAACGATGGCGATTTTCTGGCCGACCAGACGATTGAGCAACGTCGACTTGCCCACGTTGGAGCGGCCGATCAACGCCACGAAACCGGAGCGAAACGCTGGCGGCAGCTCAGGCATCGGTCGCTCCGGATCGAGACGCGAGGACGTCCAGGGCGTGCCGGGCGGCGTCCTGCTCGGCACGTTTCTTGGTGGGACCCACGCCGCCGCCGGCAGAGGACCCGGCGATCAGCACTTCGACATGGTAGCTGCGCTGGTGATCCGGCCCGCGGGTGGCGGTCAGGACATAGTCGGGGAGCGGCTGCTGCTGTGCCTGCAGCAGCTCCTGCAGGCGGGTTTTGTAATCCTGTCCGGGCAAAGCGGAGGAAAATTTCAGCCAGGCGGCAAAAATTTTCGTGGCGACCGTGGCGGCCGCGGCATACCCTGCGTCGATGAACACCGCGCCAACAACCGCTTCAAGTGTATCCGCCAGCAGGCTCTCCTTGTCGCGCCCGCCGCTGCGCGCCTCGCCGCGGCCCAGCCGCAGGCAGCCGCCCAGCCCCAGTTCCCTGGCCAGCCGGGCCAGGCTCGGCGTACTGACCAGTTCCGAACGCAAGCGGCTCAATTCACCTTCATCGGCCGCAGGGTGAATTTCGTACAACGTATGACCGATCACCAGGTCAAGAACGGCATCACCGAGAAACTCCAGGCGTTCATTATCCGCGATCGACGCAACTCGGCTTTCGTTGGCGAAGGAACGGTGCGTCAGCGCCGCCGACAGCAGGCCGCGATCGACGAACCGGTGGCCAATCCGCCGTTCCAGGTCGTCCCACAGCAATTCGATCTGCTCTTGCAAAGTGCGGTTCTCCTCGTCAAACAGAAAATTTTGTTATAATAAACTGAAAAAACGTGCAAAATCAATCGTTGGTTAATCCCCGCGGATTTCTCCTTGCTTCCCCGGGCAGCCCTTCCTATAATAGCGAAAATACTTTTTAAGATATTGATTTCATGGCATATTTTATCACTTTTGAAGGGGTCGAGGGGTGCGGCAAATCGACCCAGATCCGGACCCTGCAGCAGCACCTCGAAAGAGGTGGCCGCAGGGTCATGGCCACCCGGGAGCCGGGCGGCTGCCCGATCGCCGACGCCATCCGCGCCATCTTGCTCGATCCGGCCAACCAGCAGCTGGTGGCACGTGCCGAACTGCTCCTTTATGCAGCAGCCCGGGCACAGCATGTCGAACAGGTGATCCGTCCAGCCCTGGCAACCGGAACCATTGTGCTCTGTGACCGTTTTGCCGATGCGACCAGCGCCTACCAGGGTGGCGGCCGCGGCCTCGATGCCGGTCTGGTGGCGCAACTTAACGCCGTTGCCACCGCCGGTCTGTACCCCGATCTGACGCTGCTGCTCGATTTCCCGGTGGAACTCGGCCTGGCAAGGGCCCGTCACCGCAACCAGCACGCCGCCCTGCTCAATGAAGGTCGTTTCGAACTGGAGGAACTGGCGTTCCACCAGCGGGTGCGCATTGCCTACCAGGCGCTGGCCGAAGGGGAATCACGCTTCCGGGTTATCGATGCAACCGGCGCCGCCGCGGACGTCGCAGCGCGCGTGACTGCCGCTGTCGACACTTTTTTGGCGGAACGGGGCCTGCCGTGACCTTTGCCCAGATCATCGGCCATGAACCCCAGAAGAGCATCTTGCGCCGCGTGCTGGCCGGCGGCCGGCTCGGCCACGCCTACCTGTTTGCCGGCCCGGAAGGTGTTGGCAAGCGTCTCATGGCCCTTGCCGTGGCCCGCGTCCTGTTCTGCACAAACGGCAACGGCTGCGGCGAATGCACGGCCTGCCGCAAGCTCGAGCATGGCAACCACCCCGACCTGCACCTTCTCGAACCCGACGGCGCCAGCATCAAGATCGAACAGATCCGCGCCATCCAGCGCGACCTGAGCCTGCGCCCCTTCGAAGGCAGCCGCAAGGTCTGCCTGATCGAAGCCGCGGAAACCATGACGGTCGCTGCCGCCAACGCCCTGCTCAAAACCCTCGAGGAACCGCCGGGCGACACCCTGCTGATCCTGCTCTCCAGCCAGCCGCAGCGGCTGCTCGAAACAATCCGCTCCCGCTGCCAGCTGCTGCGTTTCTCCCCCCAGCCACGCGAACTGATCCGCGAGAGCCTGCAGCAGCAACTCGGCGTGGGCGATACCGAAGCCCACATCCTGGCGGCCTTGTCCGAGGGCAGCTTCAAGAAGGCCTTTGGCAAGGATCGCCAGCTCTATCTCGACGAGCGCCGGGTGCTGCTAAAGACCTTGACGGGCCTGACCGCAGGCAGTATTTTGCCTCTTTTGGAGTTTGCCGAACAATTGGCTGGCAACAAGGCGACTCTTCCCGACATACTTGAAATTTTTCAGGCCTTCTACCGCGACGTTCTGCTGGCGTTGCATGGCCGCGACCCCGCTGAACTGGTCAATCTCGACCTGAGCGAAAAGGTGTGGCGCGTCGCCAACCGCGAAGAGACGGCCAGCGTCATGGCCAAGCTTGAAGCCCTGGGAAGCGCCCGCCGGCAACTGGAACGTAATCTCAACCCGCAACTGGTGATGGAAGCGCTGCTGCTGCGTCTGGCGGCCTGACGGCCGCAAGCGCAGACGGCTTTCCGATCCGGACAGCAATGGACTTTTGCATGCTACACATCGTCTCTGTCAAATTTCATCATGCCGGTCGCCATTACAACTTCAACACCCAAGGGCTGGAGTTGCGGCCGGGAAGCAAGGTTGTCGTGGAAACCGACCGTGGCCGGGCCTTGGCCGAAGTGGTCACGGCCCCGCGCGAGATTGCCGAGAACCAGGCGCCAGAGGGGCTTAAAACCGTTCTGCGCATCGCCACCGAGGATGACATCAACCAGGCAAAAACCAACGCCGCCCGTGAAAAGGATGCCATCCGCTATTGCCAGGAACGCATCCAGGCGCGCCAGATGGAGATGAAGCTGGTGCGTGCCGAATACGCCTTCGACGGCTCCAAGATCGTCTTTTACTTCACGGCCGAAGGGCGCATCGACTTTCGTGAACTGGTCAAGGATCTGGCCCACTATTTTCACACCCGCATCGAGATGCGCCAGATCGGGGTTCGCGACGAAGCCAAACTGGTCGGCGGCCTGGGCATCTGTGGCCGCGAACTGTGCTGCTGCTCATTCCTGACCGAGTTCTACCCGGTCTCGGTCAAGATGGCCAAAGAGCAGGGGCTGGCGTTGAACCCGACCAAGATCTCCGGGCAGTGCGGCCGGCTGCTCTGCTGCCTGGGCTACGAATTCGAGTCCTATTGCGAGTTGCGCAAAGGGATGCCAAAGTGCGGCAAAAAGACCTGCTGGAACAACCAGGAATGGGAAGTGATCGGTCAAAACGTGCTTGGCCGCAAAGTGACCCTGCGCCAGGCCGACGGGACGATCCGTAGCGTCACCATGGAGGAATTTGAGGCCGGCCACGCGGATGCGCCCGCTCCACCAGTCGTCGATTCCGGCAACGACCAGCGCCCGCGCTCTTCAGCGCCCCATAGGTCACGGCCGGCTCCGCAGGCGGAATGCCCGGTCCCGCCAACTCCCCAGACGGTGACACCTCCCGCAGCAGTTGTCGAAAGCGCTGCAAACGCGGACGAGGAAGCGGCGAAAGCCAGCAGCCGGCGGCGCCGGCGGCGGCGCAAAAAGAGCAACCGGCCGGCGGTTGCGGACCCGCAAGGAGAGTGACCATGGCTTCCCCCAAGCGTTTCTGTCTGACCACACCGATCTACTACGTCAACGATGTGCCGCACATCGGCCATGCCTACACGACCCTGGCCTGTGACGTGCTGGCCCGCTACCGGCGGGCTTCCGGGGCCGAGGTCTTCTTCCTGACCGGGACCGACGAACACGGCCAGAAAGTCGAGAAAGCCGCCCAGACCCGCGGCGAAACCCCGCTGGAACTGGCCGACCGGGTGGTCAAGCGTTTTCAGTCGCTCTGGGACAAACTTAACATCAGCCATACCGACTTTATCCGCACCTCCCAGGAGCGGCACAAACTGGCCGTCCAGGAAATCTTCCGGACCATCCAGGCCAGCGGTGACATTTACCTGGGGGAATACGAGGACTGGTATTGCACGCCGTGCGAGACGTTCTGGACCGAAACCCAGCTGATGGACGGCAACTGCCCGGATTGCGGGCGGCCGACCGAAAAGCTCAAGGAAGCCTCCTACTTCTTCCGCATGAGCAAATACCAGCAGCAGCTGCTGGCGCACATCGAGGCCAACCCGGACTTCATCCAGCCGAAGAGCCGCCGCAACGAAATTTTGAGTTTCGTGCGCGAGGGGCTGCGCGATCTCTCCATTTCGCGCACCAGCTTCTCCTGGGGCATCCCGGTCCCGGGCGATGAGCGGCACGTCATCTACGTCTGGTTCGACGCCCTGACCAATTACATCAGTGCGCTCGGCTATCCCAACGATCCCGACGGCAACTTCGCGGCCTTCTGGCCGTGCGATGTGCACGTCATCGGCAAGGACATCCTGCGCTTCCATACCGTTTACTGGCCGACCTTCCTGATGGCCGCCGGCCTGCCGCTGCCGAAGAAGGTCTTCGCCCACGGCTGGTGGACCGTCGAAGGGCAGAAAATGAGCAAGAGCCTGACCAACGTGGTCGAACCGAACATGCTGATCGACAAGTACGGCGTCGACGCGATCCGCTATTTCCTGCTGCGCGAAGTACCCTTCGGCCTGGACGGCGACTTTTCCCACAGCGCCCTGGTGCACCGCATCAATTCCGACCTGGCCAACGATCTCGGCAACCTGGTCAGCCGCGCCACGGCCATGCTCAGCAAGTACTTTGGCGGGTGCCTGCCCGGTCCCGGCCCCGCCGCGGAGCTGGAGCTCACCCTGCAGGGACGCTTTGCCG
>JBFYXI010000107.1:0-9040 GCA_041310635.1 Desulfuromonadaceae bacterium
CGTCACGGCCGACAACGCCTGCGCCGACCGCACCGGCCGTCGTGACCCCACCGGCACCGCTGCCGGCACCGGCCGTCGCCAGGCCGGCCCTGGCGGTGCCGCCCAGCGCCAAGCTGGTCACGGAGGGCCGGCGGGTGTTCCTCGACCTGAACGTGGCGGTGGCGCGGGCCGAAGTCTACGCCGGACCCAGGCTCCTGGGCCGGCTACCGGGCGGCACCCGCCTCGAGATCACCGGCCATATCCCAAACGCGGTGCGGGGGGAACTGATCATGCACTATTTCGATGCGAGGGGGACGAAAACCGTCCAGAAGGTCCAGGTCGGTTCGGTGCGGAAGTGAGCGGGAGGGTGCCGGGAAGCCGGAAGGGGAACCGCTAGACGTCCTGCTCGCGCCGCAGCTCCTCGAGCACCTTCCGGTCGGCCTTGCTCAGGGAAGTCTGTTCCAGCAGGTCGGGGCGGCGCTGCAGGGTGCGGCGCAGCTGTTCGCGGCGGCGCCAGACGGCGACGGCCTGGTGGTTGCCGGAGAGGAGCACATCGGGGACCCGCAGCCCCTCGAATGCGACCGGGCGGGTGTACTGCGGATATTCGAGCAGGCCGTCGCTGAAGCTGTCGTGTGCGGCGCTGCCGGGGGCGCCGAGCACTCCCGGCAGCAGGCGGGCAATGGCGTCGATCATGGCCAGAGCCGCCGGCTCGCCCCCGGTGAGGATGAAATCGCCGAGGGACAGCTCCTCGTCGACCAGGGTGCGCACCCGCTCGTCGAATCCCTCGTAGCGTCCGCAGACGAAGATCAACCCCGGCTCGCGACTCAGACGCGCGGCGTCGGCCTGGCGGAATGCCCGGCCCTGCGGCGACATCAGCAGCACTCTGGCGCCGGGGCTGCGACCGCGCAGTTCACGCAGGGCGCGGGCGATCGGCTCGACCTTCATGACCATGCCGTCGCCGCCGCCGCAGGGGGTGTCGTCGGTGACCTGGTGGCGTCCCTCCGCCCAGTCGCGCAGACAGTGAACACCCACCTGGATCAGCTTGGCGGCTTGCGCCTTGCCGAGGATGCTCTCGGCCAGGGGTCCCAGGAGCATCGCCGGGAAGAGGGTGAGGACATCAAAGCGCATCGTCGCCGGGCACCAGCCCGTCGGGGAGATCGACCTGCAACTCCCTGTCGGCCACATTGGTCTGGAGGATGAAACGGGGGATGAAAGGGATGAGAATCTCGCCGTACTCGCCATTGACGGTGAGAATATCGTGAGCCCCGGTAGCGAACAGGCCGACCACCCGGCCCAAGGGGCCGCGTCGGCGGTCGGTTACCGCCAGTCCTTCGAGTTCATGCCAGTAATGTTCGTCCGGCGGGAGGGGGGGCAGGTCGGCGCGGCGCGCCAACGCAGTCTGGCCGACCAGGGACTGGACGGCGTCCAGACTCTCCAAGCCGGCCAGGCGGACCAGCAGATGCTGTTTGTGCGGCCGGTTATGGACGATCCGGTGCAGAGCCAGGGAGCCGTCCGGCGCCTGCAGATACAGCTCGCGCAGGCTCGGCAGCGCCGCGCCGGCGGTCGGCAGCGGCCGCAGCTTCAGGTCGCCGCGCAGGCCGTGGATGCCGGCGACCACCCCCACCGCCATCAGCTCATCAGGCGTCGGATGCGTCATGCGGAAACTCTGCCGCGCAGCCGACGCGGCACCATCAGGCCTGCTGGAACTTGGCCCAGATCCCCTTGTCGCGCAGCAGGTTGCGGACCGTCGCGGTCGGCTGGGCGCCCTTCTTCAGCCAGGCGATGGTCAGTTCTTCCTTGAGGTTGACCATCGGCGGGTTCTGCTTGGGATCGTACTGGCCGAGGTTCTCGATAAAACGCCCGTCACGGGGAAACCGCTCGTCGGCAACCACCACCTGGTAGAACGGCTTCTTCTTGGCGCCCCCACGGGCGAGCCTGATTTTCACTGCCATAAGCTTATGCTCCTTGTTCGTCGCGCTTGACGCTTGATCGGGTTGCCCCGGTTGAAATCATCTCAGAACGGCAGGCCGCCGCCCTTGCCCAGAAGCCCTTTCAGCCCCTTGGGCCCGAGCTTCTGCATGCGCTTCATCATGGTTTGCGCCTCGGTGAACTGCTTGAGCAGCTGGTTCACATCCTGGACGCGGGTACCGCTCCCTCTGGCGATGCGCAGCCGCCGCGAACCGTTGAGGATCCGGTGGTCGCGCCGTTCCTGAGCCGTCATCGAATTGATGATCGCCTCGATCTTCTGCAGTTCCTTTTCCGGCAGCTGCATCCCCTGCATCTGCTTGAGGGCCTTGCCGGCACCGGGGATCATCCCCAGGATCGACTCCATGGAGCCCATCTTCTTGATCGCCTTGAGCTGATCGCGGAAGGTTTCCAGGGTGAAACCGTCCTTGCGCAGCTGCTGCGCCATTTCGGCAGCCTGGTCGCGATCGATGCTGGCTTCCGCCTTCTCAATCAGCGACAGGACATCGCCCATGCCGAGGATGCGCTGGGCCATCCGCTCGGGATGAAACGCCTCCAGGGCGTCGAGCTTTTCGCCGACGCCGACCAGCTTGATCGGCTTGCCGGTGACGGCGCGGATCGACAGCGCCGCCCCGCCGCGGGCGTCACCGTCGAGTTTGGTCAGGATCACCCCGGTCAGGCCGAGCCGCTCGTTGAAGGCGGTGGCGACGTTGACCGCATCCTGGCCGGTCATGGCATCGGCAACCAGCAGAATCTCGCGCGGCTCGACCTCGCTCTTGATGCGCTCCAGCTCCTGCATCAGCGTATCGTCGATGTGCAGGCGCCCGGCCGTATCGAGAATCAGCGTGTCGTAGCCGTTGCGGTCGGCAAAGGCCTGCGCCTCCCGGCAGATGGCCACCGGATCCTGATCGGCGCGGCTGTCGAAGACCGGGATATCCAGCTGACGGCCGAGAATCTTCAGCTGCTCGATGGCCGCCGGCCGGTAGACGTCGGCCGGGACCAGCAGCGGCGAGCGCTTGTCCTTGCGCAGCTTGAGCGCCAGCTTGCCGCAGGTGGTGGTCTTGCCGGCACCCTGCAGGCCGCAGAGCATGATCCCCACTGGCGGCCGGGCCGCCAGGTCGAGGCGGTTCTCATCCCCCGAACCCATCAGCTGCGCCAGTTCGTCGCGCACCACCCGGATCACCTGCTGGCCGGGGGTCAGGCTCTGCAGCACATCCTGGCCAATGGCCCGCTCGCGGACCGCGGCGACAAAATCCTTGACGACCTTGAAGTTGACGTCGGCCTCGAGCAGCGCCAGGCGGACCTCGCGCAGCGCCACCTGGACGTCTTCCTCGGTCAGCCGCCCGCGCCCGCGCAGCTTCTTGAAAACCGCGTCGAGTTTTTCGCTCAGGGCATCAAACATCGCTAGACGGCACTCCTTGACAGAAGGAGCACTTTAGTGAAGCCCGCCGCCGATTGTCAAGCAAAAACAGGGAAAAATCAGGCCGTTCCGGCAGGGCTGCCGGGTGCGCCCGGCTCGGCCGCGACAAACTCGCCGGCACGCAGTTGATAGAGTTCGACAGGGCGCAGGTCGGCCGCGGCGAGCACGGCGAGCACGGCGGCAAGATGCTCCGGAGCGATGCGCAGCGCCAGCCCGCAGTCGGCGGTCAGCTGGCGCGGCACCGGGATCAGCAGGAACACCACCCCGGCGCGCTTGAGCTGCTGCTCGGCGCGCAGCACGCGGTGGATCGAATGGAAGATGGCGACGTAGTCCAGCTCGCTGACCATAAAAAGCTTTCCGTTCCGGAGATGGCGCGCATCATGCCACGGCACCCTTGGCGGAGCAACTGTGAAGCGTCGTGTTGACGACCCAGGATGCCGCCATCCGCTCCTTCCCACTTCAAAGCCCTAATGCGCCTCGCGCCAGCTCCGGCCCACCCCGATATCCACCGCCAGCGGCACCGACAGCGTTACCGCGCCTTCCATGTCGGTGCGCACCAGTTCGCGAACCGTAGCGACTTCCGCTTCCGGCACCTCGAAGACCAGTTCGTCGTGGACCTGCAGCACCATCTTCGCCGCCAGCCGCTCCTCAGTCAGGCGCTGGTGGATGTGCACCATGGCGACCTTGATGATGTCGGCCGCCGAGCCCTGCACCGGGTAGTTGATGGCGTTGCGCTCGGCATAGCCGCGGATCGCGCCGTTCTGGCTGTGGATTTCGGGGACCGCGCAGCGCCGGCCGAGGAGGGTGGTGACGTACTGCCGGGAGCGCGCCTCTTCGATCTTCGCGGCCATGAACGCCTGGATGCCCGGGTAGTGGGCGAAATAGGCGTCGATGAAGGTCTGCGCCTCGCGTCGGCCGATATTGAGCTGTTTCGCCAGACCGAAGGCGCTGATCCCGTAGATGACCCCGAAATTGATGGTCTTGGCCTGGCGGCGCTGGTCGTCGCTGACCAGCTCCGGAAAAACCCCGAAGACTTCGCTGGCGGTGCGCCGGTGGATGTCCTCGCCGCGGGCGAAGGCCTCCTTGAGCACCGGCACGTCGGCCAGGTGGGCGAGGATGCGCAGCTCGACCTGGGAGTAGTCGGCGGACAAAAGGACACAGCCCTCGGCAGGGATGAACCCTGCGCGGATCCGTCGCCCCTCCTCGGTGCGGATCGGGATGTTCTGCAGGTTGGGATCTGACGACGAGAGCCGCCCGGTGGCGGTCACCGCCTGGTTGAAAGAGGTGTGAATCCGGCCGGTTTCGGGATGGACCAGCTTCGGCAGGGCGTCGGTATAGGTCCCTTTCAGCTTGGCCAGGGAACGGTGGTCAAGCAGCAGGGCGGCCACCGGATGCTCTTCGGCCAGCCCGGCCAGCACTTCGCTGTCCGTCGACCAGCCGGTCTTGGTCCTGCGCCCGCGCGGCAGCTTGAGACGCTCGAACAACACCTCGCCGAGCTGCTTCGGCGAGGCGATGTTGAACGGTCCGCCGGCCAGCCGATGAATCTCCTGCTCCAGGGCGGCGAGCTTGCCTTCGAATTCGCGGGAGAGTCCGCCGAGAAACGGTACATCGATGCGTACCCCGGTGCGCTCCATGGCGGTGAGTATTCCGACCAGCGGCATTTCGACCTCTTGAAACAGCTGCAGCTGGCCGCTTTCGCCCACCATCGGCAGCAGCTTCTCCGCCAGGCGCAGGGTGATGTCGGCGTCCTCGGCGGCATAGACCGTGGCCTTTTCGAGGTCGACCGCCGCGAAGCCGACCTGGTGCTTGCCGCTGCCGGTCACCTCGGCGTAGCTGATGGTGCGGTAGCCGAGCAGGTCGCTGGCCAGGGCGTCGAGACCGTGGGACTTGGCGGCCGGCTGGGCCAGATAGCTGGCGATCATGGTGTCGGTTTCAACCCCGTGCAGCTCGACCCCGGCCTGCGCCAGCACCAGGGCGTCGAACTTGATGTTCTGGCCGACCTTCTTCAGCTGCGGATCTTCCAGCAGCGGCCGCAGGGCAGCGAGCACCGACTGGCGCGGCAGCTGTTCCGGGACGCCCAGATAGTGGTGACCAAGCGGCAGGTACCAGCCCTCCCCGGCCCTGACCGCGAAGGAGAGCCCGACCAGTTCGGCACGCAGCGGGTCGAGTCCAGTGGTTTCGGTATCGACGGCAAAACGCCCGGCGGATTGCAGGGCGGCGACCAACTCACCGAGAGCTTGCCCGCTCAGCACACAGCGATAACCTTCGCCGCTGGTCTGCTGCTCGCTGGTAAATTCCTGCTGCAGCTTGTGAAACTCCAGCTCCTTGAACAGCCGGGTCAGGGCCTCCCGGTCGGGAGGGGAGAGGGCGAAACTGGCATAGTCGAGTTCCAGGGGGATATCGTCACGCAAGGTCACCAGCTGTTTCGACAATCGCGCCTGTTCCGCAAAGGCGGCCAGATTCTCCCGACGTTTCCCCTTGACCCGGTCGAGGTTGGCCAGCAGGTTCTCGACACTGCCGAATTCGCGGATCAGCTCCACCGCGGTCTTCTCGCCGATCCCCGGCACCCCGGGCACGTTGTCCGAGCTGTCGCCGGCCAGGGCCTGCACCTCGATCACCTGCCGCGGCGTACCGCCGAAGCGCGCGGCGACCTCCTCCAGCCCGGAAACCTGGTCCTTCATGGTATCGAGCAGGCGGATGCGCTCATCGACGACCTGCATCAGGTCCTTGTCGCCGGTCACCACGGTGACCTCCAGCCCCTCGGCGGCAAAACGCCTGGCCAGGGTGGCGATGATGTCGTCGGCCTCGAAGCCCGCCAGCTCGATGGCCGGCATGTTGAAGGCGCGCACCACCTCTTTGATCACCGGCACCTGCGGCACCAGGTCTTCCGGCATCGCCGCCCGGTTGGCTTTGTACTGCGGGTAGAGCTGGTGGCGGAAAGTCGGCCCCCGGCTGTCGAAAATCACCGCCAGGTGGTCGGGCTGCTGTTCACGCACCACCTTGAGCAGCATGTTGACGAAACCGTACACCGCGTTGGTGGCGACCCCCTTCGAATTGGACAGGTGGCGGATGGCGAAGTAGGCCCGATAGATGTAGCCGGAGCCATCGATGAGAAACAATCGCTGGGGAGCGTCGGACATGGCAACGGCCTCGCGTGTGGTGATTGTGTCACCAATACCACAGGCGGCCGGAAGCTCCAAACCCCGCGCAACGGTTGACAAAGGCGGGGCAAGATGATTAGCTTGCAAAACATTGCCGGGGCCTGCCACTAACCGTGCGGATTGCTTCGACAAATTTCCAAGCACCGGGGCGCCTTGCCAGGCCGGGCAGAACCGGGGAAGCGGTCTCGCGGTGCTGCTGACGGACCCGCCACCGTCGGGCATATCTATTTCCAACAAACTACCGCCTGGGAGTCGAAGGGATGTCCGAGGAGAACGACGACAAGATCATCGAACCGGAAGTGACTGTGGAGCAGGACGAGTCGCCAGCCAAACCGGCCGCCGCAACCAGCGAGGGGCTGGTGGTCGCAGCCGATCTCCTCCCCCATCAGTTGCCGCTGATCCCGCTGCGCCCGCGGCCCTGTTTCCCGGCTCTGCTGATTCCGCTGGCGGCCAATGGCCCGCAACAGATGGCGGCGGTCCGGCAGGCCGCCGAAAGCCCGTCACGGGCCATCGGCCTGGTGATGGCACGCGACCTCGACGCCGAAGATGGCCCGGAGAACCTGATGACCGTCGGGGTGGCCGCCAAGATTCTCAAGATCCTTCATGCCGACGACGACAGCATTCATGTCATGGTCAACTGCCTGGAGCGCTTCTCCCTGGTCGAGGTGATCCCCAGCCGGCGGATGCTGGCCGCCCGGGTCCACTACCATTTCGCCGCGGAGCTGTCGGTCAACCCGGAACTCAAAGCCTACTCGATGGCGATCATCGCCACCCTCAAGGAACTGGTGCAGATCAACCCGCTCTACTCCGAGGAGATCAAGCTCTTCCTCAACCGTTCGAGCATGGACGACCCCGGCCGCCTGGCCGACTTCGCCGCCAACCTGACCTCCGCCAACGGCTTCGAACTGCAGCGCATCCTCGAAACCTTCGATGTGCGCAAACGGATCGACATGGTCCTGGTGCTGCTCAAGAAAGAGCTGGAGGTGTCGCGGCTGCAGAGCAAGATTTCCAAGAGCATCGAGGAGAAGGTCTCCGCCCAGCAGCGTGAATACTTCCTGCGCGAACAGCTCAAGGCGATCAAGAAGGAGCTCGGCCTGGAAAAGGAGGGGAAGGCCACCGAACTGGAGAAGTTCCAGGCGCGGCTGAAAAAACTCAAACTCAACGCCGAGGCGCAGCGGGCGGTCGACGAGGAGATGGAAAAACTCTCGCTGATCGAGCCGCACTCCCCGGAGTACACGGTGAGCCGCAACTACCTCGACTGGCTGACCAGCGTCCCCTGGGGGGTGAACAGCCGCGATTCCTACAATATCGAGCGCGCCCGGCGCATCCTCGACCGCGATCACTACGGGCTCAAGGACGTCAAGGCACGGATCCTCGAATTCATCGCCGTCGGCAAGCTGAAAGGGGACATCTCCGGGTCGATCCTCTGCCTGGTCGGCCCGCCGGGGGTCGGCAAAACCTCCATCGGCCACAGCATCGCCGCCGCCCTGGGACGGCGCTTCTTCCGCTTTTCCCTGGGGGGGATGCGTGACGAGGCCGAGATCAAGGGGCACCGCCGCACCTACATCGGCGCCATGCCCGGCAAGGTCATCCAGGCCCTGAAAACCGTCGGCACTGCCAACCCGGTGCTGATGCTCGACGAAATCGACAAGATCGGCGCCTCCTTTCAGGGCGATCCGGCCTCGGCGCTGCTCGAGGTGCTCGACCCGGAGCAGAACTTCAGCTTCCGCGACCACTATCTCGATGTGCCTTTCGATCTCTCCAACGTGCTGTTCATCGCCACCGCCAACCAGCTCGACACCATCCCCCGGCCGCTGCTCGACCGCATGGAGGTGATCCGCCTCTCCGGCTACATCCTCGAGGAGAAGCTGGAGATCGCCAGGCGCTACCTGATTCCGAAGACCCTTGCGAACCACGGCCTCAAGGCTCGCCAGGTGACGATCCGCAAAGCGGCACTGGTCAAGATCATCGACGGCTACGCCCGCGAAGCCGGGGTGCGCAGCCTGGAGAATCAGATCAAGAAAATCATGCGCCGCGCCGCCATGACCTTCGCCGAGCAAAACCGTAGCTAGCCGATCGTGATTGGAGTCCATGAGGTCGAGGCTTTCCTGGAAAAACCGGTGTTCACCGCCGAGGAACTCTTCGAGGGCACCCCGGGCGTGGTCACCGGCCTGGCCTGGACCAGCCTCGGCGGCGCCACCCTGCAGGTCGAGGCGACCGCCATGCCGAGCCAGAGCAAGGGTTTCAAGCAGACCGGCCAACTCGGCAGCGTCATGGTGGAAAGCTCGGAGATCGCCTACTCCTACGTCATGGCCCACCTCAAGGATTACGGCATTCCGCAGGACTTCTTCGACACCCACTTCGTCCACCTGCACGTCCCGGCCGGGGCCACCCCGAAGGACGGCCCTTCCGCCGGCGTCACCATGACTACCGCCCTGCTGTCGATGATCCTCGGCCGGCCGGTGGCAAAAAAGCTCGGTATGACCGGCGAGCTAACCCTGACCGGCCATGTCCT
>JBFYXI010000118.1:0-3876 GCA_041310635.1 Desulfuromonadaceae bacterium
CGACATGACCCGCGCCCCGGCGGCTTCCAGGATCTTCCTGACCGACTCCTCGGTCATCGGTTTCGGCTGATCCATCATCCTTGCATCACCCCTCCCGCGGCTGAAACGGCGCTTGCTCGACTAGCGTCCCTTCTACCTCATGGCCAAAACCGAGTCAAACCCGGGGACCGCCACGCCCCCCTTAACATCCGCTTTCAAATCCGGCCCTGCCTTTGGTAGCATGTCCTTCCGGACACGCGCCAAGTCGCCATTGCCCGCACCCCGTAACCACCACGCCAAGGAGCCGGTCATGCCGTACGTCAACATCAGGATCACCAGAGAAGGGGCAACTGCCGAGCAAAAAGCCCGACTGATCAAAGGGGCGACCCAATTGCTTGTCGATGTCCTCGGCAAGAACCCCGCGACGACCGTGGTCGTCATCGACGAGGTCGAAACCGACAACTGGGGGATTGCCGGGGAGACGATAACCGCCAGGCGTCAGGTCGGGAAGTGATCCGCGCAACCCGGGCATGATCATCGAGCGAGATCCTGCCCGGAGCTAGCCGTCACTCAGCCTGAGTTCCACCCCCCATGCCACCGGTTTGCGCCCGTCCGGGGTGATCACCCACAGGGTCGGAATTTCCATCGCCGCCGGGGCCGGACCCTCGCCGTCGGTCAGGTAGATGACTGCCGCCGGGCCGGGGCGCATCTCCCGGGCATAGTCGAACACCGGGCGCAGATCGGTGAAGCCGCCGCCATGCACCACCTCGGCCACCGCCTGACTGCTGCGGAAGGTATCGATGCGACGGATGCGGCTATGGGCGTAGAGCACGGTGATGCGGCTGGCGCGGCCGCGGGCGATCTGCAACAGCTCCCGGGCGAAAGCCTCGCGCAGCGGCTGGCGGTCGGTCGATTCGCTGACGTCGATGGCGACCAGCAGGTTCAGCAGCCGGCGCTTGCGCGTCCCCGGGGTGTGGTGCTCGAAGCGGCGGTGCTCGCGCTGCCAGGTGCCCTGCCGGCCGGTCCGCCCGGCGGTGCCGACGAACTGGCGTAAGACCTCGCGCCAGAGGATCGCCGGTGGCGCCAGCCACCCCTGCACCAGCACGCGCAACTCATCCGGGATCTCGCCATGGGCCTTGCGGCAGGCTTCGCGGACCAGATCGCGCACCGCCTGTTCAGCGAGGCGCTCGGGGGTACCGGCCGCCTCGCTCCAGATGGCGTGATCGTCGAGGGGCAGGCGGCTGGCCGCATCTTCGCGCGGCCGGCCGCCGGCATCCCGGCTGGCATCGCCGACCCCCTCCCCGGCAAGGCTGCCCAGGTCAAAGTGCGGAGCGAGCAACCGGGCATACTCTTCCGCCGCCAGGCCGGTCTCCAGGCCGAAGCGTTCGGGGCGCGGCGCCCCGGCGGGCATGGCGGCGATGGATGGATTGATCGCCAGGTCGGTGGCCACGTCCCAGGTCAGGCGATGCCGGTCACGGCCGCGCAGGGGATGGAGGTGGAGCAGGTGCTTGAGGGCATGTTCGAGCAGGGCTTCCTGCTCCGCCAGGGGGCAGGCGGCGAACCGCTCGGGATCGACGGCAAGGGTCGGCGTGCCGTTGACCAGAGTGACGCCGAGGGGATGGGTACCGGCGGCCAGCCGGCGGCGGAAGCCGAGCAGCAGGTGGCCGTAGAAGGGCCGGCGCCTGAGCAGCCGCACCACGGCATTTTCCAGCGCTCGCCGCGGATCCTCGACCAGACCAGCGGCCGGGCAAGACGCCGTTGTCTCCTCCCTCTTCACGCCTCACTCCTCACTGCCGTCAGGACGCTTCCCTGCTGATCGCCTCGATGGCATCCAGGATGACCGCATCGTATTCGTCCTTGCACAGCGCCGCCGCCACCGCCGGCAGCCTGACCAGGGCCTTGACCAGGCCGAAGCGCAGGTCGCGCGGCAGGGCGGCGATGTAGGCCACCAGGTGGCGCTCCTGCTCCGGAGTCAGAGAAGGATCGGCCTCGAGAGTCGTCACCACGTCGTTGAGCGTCACCGCCTGCAGATCGTCCCGCTGGGTGCGGACCTGCTCGACAACCGCCGGCCAGCCGTCGAGCACCTGCCGGGCGGTCACCGGCCGTTCGGCCCGTTCGCGCGTCCAGCGCAGAAAGCTCACCGCCGCCTCCTGGCCGACGATCCCGGCATAGACCTCCATTTCCAGCTCCGCAAGGAAATGGCAGGCGCGGCGCAGGGTGCTGACCATCTCCCAGGCGCGCTCGGTGGGCTCCATCTGCATGTCGAGAGGGGTCCCGGCTCGGGCCAGCAGGTTCGGGTAGACGGCCAGGAACTGCTGCACCCCGGCATCGAACTGCTGCTGTTTGGCATAGCGCGCCCAGCAGTGATAATCGGTCTCCACGTAGAGCATCACCATGCGGTCGAGCAGGGCGCGGTCGAGAGTAGCCACCTGGTAGCTGCCGTCGGGGGGGTTGATCGACACCACCACCTTGTGGCGTGGGTGCAGGGCGTGGGTATGCAGCCGGCGCAGCTGCCCCGCCGCCGGCGGTTCGACGAACTGGAAGATCGCCTGCAGCGTGTCCTCCTGCTGGGCGCGGTTCAGCTCGTCGCAATGGATGACCGTCTGCGGATTGTCGTCGAGGGGCCACCACGAGGGGCGCGACCAGTGCATCACCTCCCCTTCCCGGTAGGGGATGCCGACCAGATCGCCGACCTCCATCTGGCCGAGGCGCAGGGCCACGTAACGGCGACCGATCTCGTTACAGACCTGGACGATGCCGGCGGTCTTGCCGACCCCGCGGTGGCCGACCACGCACGGGGTCAGGTCGGTGTTGCGCAGGATCTCGGCCAGCACGATCTTCATCTGGGAGATATTCATCGAAAGCCAACCTTTCGCGTCTTGATTGCCGACAAGATACTGCATCCGGCGGGCCGGCGTCCACCTCCCGCCAGTTCACGCCCGGTTGCGGCGGCATCCGGAATCATTTGACTTTACGCAACCAGTGGCGACAATGAAGGGGTGTGAAAACCTACCGGAGGAATGACCGTATGCTGATTCTGGCCGGCGACATCGGCGGAACGACGACCCGGCTGGCCCTGTTCCGCGCCACCAGCGCGGGGCCAGAGCCGGTCGTGCACGGCGACTTCGCCAGCCGCCGTCACGGCAGCCTGGCGACCATCGTCCGGGAGTTCCTGGCAGGCACCGGCCAGCGCCCGGACCGCGCCTGCTTCGGCATCGCCGGACCGGTCCGGGCCGGACGGGTGCTGACTCCCAATCTCCCCTGGCTGGTCGATGGCGCGGAACTGGCCGAACTGCTCGATTTACCGCAGGTTGGCCTGCTCAACGACCTGCAGGCCAACGCCTACGGCATCCCCCTGCTGCGTCAGGAGGACTTTACCACCCTCAACCCCGGCCAGCCGGAGCCCGACGGGACGATCGCCGTCATCGCCGCCGGTACCGGCTTGGGAGAAACCACCGCCATCTGGGACGGCACCGCGCACCGGCCGCTCCCCAGCGAGGGGGGGCACGCCGACTTCGCCCCGCGCAATGAACTGGAGGCCGAACTGCTCCTCCACCTGCGCGCCGAATTTGGCCGGGTCAGCTACGAGCGGGTTCTCTCCGGACCCGGCCTGGTCAACCTCTACCGCTTCCTGCGCGACCACCGGCACCTGCCGGAAACCCCGGCAGTCGTCACCGCCATGGCCCACGACGACCCGGCGGCTGTCATCTCCCGGGCGGCAATCTCCGATAGCTGCCCGCTCTGCACCCAGACCCTCGAGCTGTTCGTCTCCCTGTACGGTGCCGAAGCCGGCAACCTGGCCCTGCGCGCCCTCGCCACCGGCGGTCTCTATCTGGGCGGCGGCATCGCTCCCAAGATCGTCGCGCTGCTGACACGGCCGCTATTCATACTCGCCTT
>JBFYXI010000127.1:0-2529 GCA_041310635.1 Desulfuromonadaceae bacterium
AACACCAGGTCGTCCAGCCCATCCTGGTTGAGGTCGCCGATCGCCACTTCGGTTGCATTTCCCGGCAGGGGGATAAGTGCTGGGGCGAGGAATGTGCCGCGATTGTTCGCGTCCTGAACGAGGAGGGTGGCACCCCGTCCCGACAATAACGGATCAGCCAGCACGACGTCCGGCACCTGGTCGCCGTTCACATCGCCTATGGCGAGACCGTAAGGTCTGGTCGGATCGACCACCAGGCGCTGCGGTGCCAGGAACTGGCCGCGATTGCCCACATCCTGCAGCAGCATCCACACCGCCTCGTCGGTCGTCGAAGTCGATGCGCTGCTGCCGACGTCAGCAACCACCAGGTCTGCTGCGCCATCGCCGTCGATGTCATCCAGGGCCATTTTCCAGGGGTAGATGCCGACGACATAGGTCCGAGCCGGAGCGAACGTTCCGGGCGCAGTCTGCAGCCGGACGACCAGCCGACCTTCGCGCTCTGTCTGGCTGCTGATGAGATGGGCGAGGGTAATGATGTCGGCGCGGCTGTCGCCGTCGATGTCGGCAACGAGTACATCCGTTTCGACCCATAGCGGAAACAGCCAGTCGGTGTCGTCGCCTCCGCCGCAGCCATGCAATGCCATACTCGTGGCGAGCAGGGCACCCAGACATCGCCTCTTTGAAATCAACTTGGCCTTCCGTTGCATTGGCTGCCTTTCATTGCAGGCACGTCAAAAAAAGTTACGCAACACCTGCTTTCAATCTAGCCCACTTCCGGAAAACCGGGTCGAGCACCCTTCGATCATGTAAGCGTTCCGCCACGATTGATTGCGCCGCATCACCATTGTGGGAGGCCCTGCCCGGGCTGATTCGACATTGTGGGAGGCCCGCCCCGGGCCGATCAATGAGTTGGCTATAGCGATGACGTCACAATGCCACCGTGAGTAATCGGGGCGAGGGCGCCCCTCCCACATGATCGATGCTGCCACAGGGGAAGCCGGCGTTGCTTCTTTGCGGGAGGTTCTATGTCTCCATGCACGTCGGGATAAGGTGCGGCGCGATTTTTGTGGGAGGCCCGCCTCGGGCCGATTACTGGGTTGGCTATAGCGATGTCGTCGCTGTGCCATCGTGAGTGATCGGGGCGAGGGCGCCCCTCCCACATGATCGATGCTGCCACAGGGGAAGCCGGCGTTCCTTCTTTGTGGGAGGCCGGCCTCCGGCCGATGCGACGATCGTGCGCCACTGGGGGCGATCGGAACGATGACGCCTCACCTGTGAACGGCTCCCGTTCATCGCAGTTGCGGCCAAAACGAAAAAAGCCGCGTACCGGAGGCACGCGGCTTTCAATCTATCGAAACTGAAGCAATGCTTACGGCTGGAGGTTCTGCTGTAGGCGCAGCTGCTCCTGGGTCTGCTGCTTCTGCATGACCGGACTCTCGCTGCCGGAGCCATCCTTCAGCTGCTGCTGCTCGCGTGCACGCTCACGTTCGCGATCACGCTCTTTCTGTGCGGCATCGTCGGAAGCCTTCTGCTTGCTCTGGTTGGCGTTGGACTGCTTGTTCTGGTTCATGCTGCCGCTCTGTTGCATGCTGCTGCCGGAGCTCATGCCGGAACCGCCGCCGCCACCGCCCCCTTTTTGGGCCATCGCGACACCGCTGCCCAGTGCAGCAACCAGAACCGAAACAACCAATAAACTTTTACGCATGATCTGCTCCTTGAAGGAAAAACGTAGAAAGACTCTACACATTCAGTATAAGAATATCCTTTGGTCAGGATGTTTCACGACGGCGTCAAAAGGTAACGAAATGTAACCGGACAGTCGGCCAAGCCTCTTGGTCACCGGCGGGCGCCCAGACTAATGAACGCATCCGGGTTTGATGTTATAAAAGCCCTGTAACAAAGTATTTATAAAATCTTCAAAAATTAACGGGCTCGAGTGTCTGGCCCGGGGGGATGCAGGAACATGACTCATTCGGATTTGAAACATATCGCACCCAATCGCCGCAGCGCACGCGGCTTCACCCTGCTCGAACTCCTCGTCGTGTTGGTCATCCTCGGCCTGCTGGTTGGCTACGTCGCACCGCGCTTCTTCGGTCAGGTCGGCAAGTCGGAAGTGAAGGTGGCGACTGCGCAGATCCGCGCGCTGGAGGATGCACTCGACCAGTACCGCCTCGACGTCGGCCGCTATCCGACCACCGAGCAGGGACTGGCGGCGCTCAATACCCAGCCTACCGGCGAGGCGCGCTGGCAGGGGCCGTACCTTAAGAAGGCGGTGCCGAACGATCCCTGGAGCAATCCCTATCAGTACCGCTCGCCCGGCGAACACGGCGAACTCGACCTCTACTCGCTCGGCAAGGACGGCCAGCCGGGCGGCACGGCCGAAGCCGCCGACATCACCAACTGGTAAGCCTGCCAAGCGATGCTGTTCGAAATTCGGGCGCTGGGCGCGGACCAGCGGGTGAATCTCAGGCTCGAGGCGGCGGACCCGGCCGACGCCGCCGACCAGGCGCGCCTGCAGGGGCTGACCGTGCTGGATGTGCGTCCTGCAGG
>JBFYXI010000137.1:0-3836 GCA_041310635.1 Desulfuromonadaceae bacterium
TGATCGCCAATCCGACTCTTGAGCAGATCAAGCTCAGCGATTCGTGACCGAAGAAGATGGCGTCGAGCATCTCCTCTTCGGAGAGGAATTCCGCCTCCCCTTCGACCATCATGACCGCGTCGCGCGAACCGGCGACGATGATCTCAACATCGCTGAGCTTGATCTGCTCAAGAGTCGGATTGGCGATCAACTGGCCGGCCACCCGGCCGACGCGCACCGCGGCGATCGGTCCGCCGAAGGGGATGTCGGAAATTTCCACGCAGGCCGAGGCGGCCACCATGGCCAGGGTGTCGGGGTCGTTGACCATGTCGGCCGAGATGACCGTGGGCATGATCTGCGTGTCGAACATGTAGCCCTTCGGGAAGAGCGGCCGCATCGGCCGATCGATCAGGCGGCAAATCAGCGTCTCGCGTTCAGTGGTGCCGCGCTCGCGACGGAAGAAGGAGCCGGGGATCTTGCCGCCGGCGTAGAACTTCTCCTGGTAGTTGACGGTCAGGGGGAAGAAATCCTGCCCTTCGCGCATTTTTCTGGTCGAGACGACGGTGCACAGCACCTTGGTTTCACCGTAGGTGACCACCACGGCCCCGTCGGCCTGGCGGGCCATTTTGCCGGTTTCGATGGTCAATGGCTGACCGTTGAACAACACTTCGACTTTGTGATAGCTCATCTTTACATTCTCCTCTGTCCGGCCGGTTGCAGGCAGACACTTGATGGAGCGGCCAGAAATGTCAGGGGAGGATGGCCTGAGACAGTTCCTGCTGTGGCACCGTGCCGACAGCAGACGCTCTCTCCGGACAACCTCCCACTTGGCCCCTCTTAAATACGGCAGCAGCCTCCCTGTGAGACTGCTGCCTTGTCCCTAACGGCGGATACCGAGCTCCTGAATAACCTTCCGATAACGCCCAACGTCGCGGCTCTTCAGGTAGTCAAGTAAGCGGCGACGCTGGCCGACAATCTTGAGCAGGCCGCGACGCGAATGATGGTCCTTCTTGTGAGTGCGGAAGTGTTCCGTCAGGTAGGTGATGCGCTCTGACAGCAAGGCAATCTGCACTTCCGGAGAGCCGGTGTCACTTTCGTGGCTTCTGAACTTGCCAATAATTTCTTGTTTACGATCCGTGGCCAGCACCGCGCCATCTCCTTTGCAATGAGGTATATTGTCTCAAAAAGTCACAAGGATATTCAGATATCACACTTCTCCGGCTGAGTAAAGCTTTTATGGAGTAGCGAAAGCATCGGGGAACACTTTCCACAGCTGGAAATCACCCGGAGCGCCATCTGGTCTGCCGGGGGCATACCGGGCGACCGCCGCGAGCTGATCCTTAACCAGCAACCGCACCGGCATATTCTCGGTGAGTTCGACCTCGGCACTGACCTCGGCGAGGCGCGGAGCGATGCCGTGCGCAAGCCGCAGCGCAGCGTCAGCCCGGACCTGCAGAGCCGGCCAGTCGGTCAGCACCGCCGCGGGAGCCAGCAGCGGCAACGGCGCGCCTGCCGCGATCATGCTCTCGAGCTGATCGAGACCATGACACTGTTCTGCCGTGAACCGGCAGCACCGGGTCCGGCGCAGCGCCGACAGGCTGGCTCCACAACCGAGCCTGAGACCAAGATCGTGACACAGGGTGCGTACATAGGTGCCTTTGCCGCAGGCGACCCGCAAAGTGACTTCAGGCAGTGCGACGTCGAGGATCTGCAGTGCCGCGATATGCACCTCGCGGGCTTCGCGGCAGACTTCAACTCCCTGGCGAGCCAGGCGGTAGAGGGGCACACCATCCCGCTTGAGAGCCGAATACATCGGCGGCACTTGATGCAACGTCCCGACAAAAGCCGCTGCCGCCGCATCGAGGGACTCGCGGTTGATGCCCTGCCAGGGGCGCTCTTCGAGCACTTGCCCGTCGCCGTCCTGAGTGTCGGTAATCATGCCAAGCCGCATGACCGCGTGATATTCCTTGTCACCGGCCAGCAGATACTCGACCAGCCGGGTCGCCGAACCGATCGCGACCGGCAGCGCTCCGGTTGCCGACGGATCAAGCGTGCCGCAATGGCCCACCTGGCGGGTTGCCGCCCAGCGGCGCACCTTGCGGACAACATCGAAGGAGGTCATCCCGCCGGGTTTATCTACCAGCAGCAAACCGTTCATCGCGATCAGGAGAGCAGTTCTCCGAGGCGAACGAAAACTTGCCGTCGCACCGTTGACAGCTCGCCTTCCACCACTGCCCCGGCAGCGTTATGGTGCCCTCCCCCGCCAAATTCACGGGCAAGAGCACCGACATCGATCTTCCCCTTGGAGCGGAAACCAACCTTGAATAGGTCCGGACCTATTTGCCGGAAGAAAATGGCGACTTCGACCCCGCGAATCGAACGGGGATAGTTGACGAAGCGATCGGTGTGCTCGGGACGCGCCTGCGTCGCCGCCAGCATCTCTTCGGTTACGGTGATGGCGGCAATGGTGCCGCACGGGGCGACTTCAAGGGTGGGCAGCGCCATCCCCAGCAGGCGCAGCCGGCATTCCTCCTGGCTCTCGTAAAGTCCCGAAGCGATCGCCCAGGGATCAACCCCCTTGGCCACCATTTCACCGGCAACCAGGAACGCTTCGGGGTCGGCATTGGAGTAGCGGAACGATCCGGTGTCTGAAAGTATCGTGGTGTAGAGACAGGTGGCGATATCCAGCGAAATCGGCCAGTCGAGGGCACCCAGCAGCCGGTAGATGAGCACACCGGTGGCACTGGCACGCTCATCGACCCAGTAAATGTCACCGAAATCCTCGGAATGCGGATGATGATCGATGTTCACCAGGAGCCGGCATGCCGACCTGATCCACGCGCCGGCCCGCCGCAATTCGCCGGCATCGAGAACCACCCCGACGTCAAAGCTCGCCATCTCCGGGAGACTGGTGACGACCGCCTCCCAGCCGGGAAGAAACTGATAGTCGTCAGGCACGCCGTCCCGGTTGTAAACCGTGACGTGCTTGCCCATCTCGCGCAGGGCGTTGCCCAGGGCCAGGGTCGACGCAATGGCGTCCCCATCAGGATTCTCATGGCTGGCGATCAGGAAGGTGCGGCCATCGCCAATGGCCTTCAGGAGCCGTTCAATCATCGGAGGAAGGGGGATGGTCCCGCAGGAGGCTTTCGATGCGGTTGCCATGCTCGATCGAGGTATCATAATGGAACAGTAGGTCGGGGAGGTATTTCATATGCAACTGCCTGCCCAGATGCTGCCGGATGAAGTGGGTCGAACTTTTCAACCCGGCGGCGGTATCCCGGCGGGCCGTTTCGTCGCCGATGACGGTATAGTAGACTCGGGCGAGGTGCAGGTCCGGAGTCACTTCGACACCGGTGATGGTGACGAAGCCGATACGAGGGTCCTTCAAGCCGTGGATCAGCAGCGATGAAACTTCCTGCTGGATCAGTTCGCCGACCCGTTGAGCGCGCTGGCTGGGCAAAGTAACGTCAACCTTCCTGGCAATATCAGAAGTGAATGAATTCAACGTCGGCCGATACGAGCTCGGCCAGCCCGGAGCCTTCAATCTCGTCTTCGATGCGGGACAACTGCGCAGCAATCAGGGCTTCGCTGGAGCTGACCATGACAAATCCGAGCAAGGCGCTGCGCCAGAGGTCCTGATCGCCGACCTCGGCAGCGGAGACCGGGAAGCGGTTGCGACAGCGGGCGATCAGCCGTTTGACGATACTGCGCTTCTCTTTCAGGCTCTGGGCCGCTTCGAGGTGAAGGGACACCCGCAGCACACCGACAACCATCGCCGTGCCTTACAGGGTGGCCTTGACTTCGCGCAGCTCGTAAACTTCGATCACGTCGCCGGGCTTGACATCGTTGTAGTTCTC